>DASWUP010000075.1:0-2462 GCA_036401635.1 Steroidobacteraceae bacterium | reverse complement strand
TTACCGCGACTAGACAGCTCAGCGCTGGGCGCTCTGCCAGGCGCTCGCCGTGTAGTACGGCGCACTCGCCCGCGGCAGCGGGCCGACGCCGCGGATGTGGTCCGCAGCCTTCTCCGCCAGCATGATGGTGGGTGCGTTGAGATTGCCGGTGGTGATGGACGGCATGATGGAAGAGTCGATTACCCGCAGCGCCTCGACGCCGATGACGCGTGTCTGCGGATCCACCACCGCCCACGGATCCGTCACGCTCCCCATCCTGCAGGTGCAGGAAGGGTGGAAGGCGCTCTCGGCCTTGTCGCGGATGAAGGCGTCGATCTGTTCATCGCTCTGGACGCCCGTTCCCGGCTGGATCTCGCGGCTGCGATAGCGATCAAAAGCCGGCTGCGCGAAGACCTCACGGGTGAGGCGCACGCAGGCGCGCATCTCCTGCCAATCCTCGGGCCGGGACATGTAGTTGAAGCGGATGCGGGGCTTATCGAGCGCCTCGGCGGACCTCAGGCGCACCCACCCGTGGCTGCGCGAGCGCATCGGACCCACGTGCGCCTGGAAGCCATGCTCGCGCGCGAGTGATGAGCCGTCGTAGTTCACCGCCAGCGGCAGGAAATGAAACTGAATGTCCGGGTAGCGCACCCCCGCGCGGCTGCGGATGAAGCCGCCGGTCTCGAAATGGTTGCTCGCACCGAGGCCGTCCTTAGTCAGGATCCAGCGCGCGCCGATGAGCGCGCGACGCAGCACGGATATCTGCGAATACAGAGTGATGGGCTCGCGGCACGCGACCTGGAAGTAGAACTCCAGGTGATCCTGGAGGTTCTCGCCCACACCCGGCAGTGCGTGCACCACGCCGATGCCGTGGTCTGCGAGCTCGTGTTCCGGGCCGATGCCTGACAGCATCAGCAGCTGGGGCGAGTTGATCGGTCCTGCGCACAGGAGCACCTCGCGCCGTGCGCGTACCTCATGAAGTGCGCCGCCGCGCTGATAGCGGATACCGACGGCCCGCCATCCCTCGAACAACACGCGCGTGGCGAGCGCATGAGTGCGCACCGTCAGATTTCGCCGGCGCATCGCCGGTCGCAGATAGGCATTCGCCGCGCTGCAGCGCCGGCCGCCCCCCACGGTCATATCCATCTGCCCGAAGCCTTCCTGCTGAAACCCGTTCATATCCGCGGTCAGCGCATAACCAGCCTGCCGCCCCGCTTCCAGCCATGCGGCGTGCAGGGGATTAGCGAGCAGCCCCCGGCGCGTCGCGAGCGGCCCTTGCGCGCCGCGGTAGTCATCACCGCCCTCGGCGCGCCGTTCAGCGCGCTTGAAATACGGCAGCACGTCGGGGTAGCCCCAGCCGGCGGCGCCCTCGGCCTCCCAGCGCTCGAAGTCGAGCGGATTGCCGCGCACGTACACCAGTCCGTTGATCGAGGAGGAGCCACCGAGCACCTTGCCGCGCGGGGTATGCATTCGGCGGCCATTCAGGTGCGGCTCGGGTTCGGTGTAGTAGCGCCAGTCGTAGCGCGCCATGTTCATAGGGATCGAAAGCGCGGTCGGCATCTGGATCCACAGCGAACGGTCCGAGCCGCCGTACTCGAGCACCAGCACGCTGTCCTTGCCGTCCTCAGTGAGACGATCCGCCAAGACGCAGCCCGCGGAGCCCGCGCCGACGATCACGTAGTCAACCGTCTCCTGCGTCACGCTAGTAGGGCGCGTCGATGTCGCCCATGGCGACGTACACACTTTTCAGCTGCGTGTAGTGCTCGATGGCGGCGCGGCCGTTCTCGCGCCCGAGGCCCGACATCTTGACGCCGCCGAACGGCAGCTCGACCGGGGTGATGTTGTAGTGATTGATCCAGCAGGTGCCGGCCTGCAGCTGCGCAATCACGCGATGCGCGCGTGTCAGATCGTTGGTGAACACGCCGGCGGCGAGGCCGAACTCGGTGGCGTTGGCGCGCGCGATCACCTCGTCCTCCTCTTCGAACTCCAGCACCGCCATCACCGGTCCGAAGATCTCCTGGCGCACGATATCCATGTCGTCATGGCAGCCGTCGAATACCGTGGGCGCGACGAAGTAACCGTTCGCCAGATCTCCGGTCGTCACCCGCACGCCGCCCGTCAGCACCCGCGCGCGCTGTGCACGGCCGCGGGCGATGAACCCCAGCACCTTCTCCATGTGCTCCTCGGAAATCAGCGCTCCCACCTGCGTGGCCGGATCGAGCGGATCTCCCACGCGCATGGCCGCGGCCCGCACCCGCAAGCGCTCCACGAAGGCGGCGCGCAGGCTCTTGTGCACGAACACGCGGGTGCCGTTCGAACACACCTCGCCCGCGGAGTAGAAATTGCCCAACAGCGCGCCCGACACGGCGTTATCAAGCTTCGCGTCCCCGAACACGATGAGCGGAGACTTGCCGCCCAGCTCGAGCGTCACGTGCTTGAGCGACGCGGCGGCATCCGCCATGACAGCCTTGCCCGTACCCACC
>DASWUP010000074.1:0-3816 GCA_036401635.1 Steroidobacteraceae bacterium | reverse complement strand
GGCGATTCCCGCGGACGCGCCGCACGTGCGCAATGCGCATCTGTTCATCAATTACCTGTTGCGCCCGGAGATCGCCGCCAGGAACTCCAATCTCATCAAGTTTGCCAACAGCGTTTCCGGGTCCCTGCAGCCCCTCGATGCCGGGGTGCGCGGCGATCCGGGTGTCTTTCCGCCCCCCGAGGTGCGCGCGCGCCTGGTCCCGGAGCGCGCCCGGCCGCCGCAATACCAGCGGCTGCTGACACGCATGTGGACGCGCTTCAAGACCGGCAAGTGACGTCTATGAGTCCCGCGACGCTGCCAACGGCCGATCCGGCGTCCGCTTACGTGCGGATCGCGAACCTGACCAAGAAGTTTGGCGATTTCGTGGCCGTGGACGACGTGTCACTCGACATCCGCCGCGGCGAGATCTTTTGTCTCCTGGGCGGCTCGGGATCGGGCAAGACCACGCTGCTGCGGGTGCTGGCTGGCTTCGAATTGCCGAGCGCGGGCAGGATCTACATCGATGGTGCGGACATGAGCGCCATCCCCCCCTATGAGCGCCCGGTCAACATGATGTTCCAGTCCTATGCGCTCTTCCCGCACATGAGTGTCGAGAAGAATGTCGCCTTCGGACTCGAACAGGAGGGTCTGGGGCGCGATCAGATCCGCCGCCAGGTCGGGGAGATTCTCGACATCGTGAAAATGGGTGGTTTCGGCGCGCGCAAGCCGCATCAGCTCTCCGGCGGCCAGCGGCAGCGGGTGGCGCTGGCCCGCGCGCTGGTGAAGCGGCCCAAGCTGCTGCTGCTCGATGAGCCGCTCGCGGCGCTCGACAGGAAGCTGCGCGAACACACCCAGTTCGAGCTCCTCAGCATCCAGCAGCGCCTGGGCGTCACCTTCATCGTGGTCACTCACGACCAGGAGGAGGCCATGACCCTCGGCACCCGCCTGGGGGTCATGAACCACGGCAAGATCGCCCAGGTCGGCACACCCTCCGACATCTACGAATCGCCGGCGACGCGGTTCGTGGCCGACTTCATCGGTTCGGTCAACATGTTCGAAGGCCAGGTGAGCCATGATGGGGGAGACTGCGTACGCATCCAGTGTAGCGAGCTCGGTTGCACGGTGCGCGCGGAGCGCAGCGTCAGCTGCGCGCGTGGCGCCACCGTGTGGACGGCCATCCGGCCGGAAAAGATCAACATCAGCCGCCAGCCGCTCAGCGGCGGCGAGCAGCCGGGGTCGACCGAGAACGTGGTGCGCGGCACGGTCCGGGAGATCGCTTACATGGGGGACATGTCGATCTACCTGGTGCAGATCGACTCGGGCAAGATGATGCGCGTGACGCTGCCGAACATCATGCGTGGCGCCGAACGGCCGATCGCGCGCGAGGAGAGCGTTTGGCTCTCCTGGCACGGCTCGAGCCCGGTGGTATTGACCGAGTAGGGGGACTGGTGGCGCGTTTGACTACCGCGTCGGGCCGACGACTGATCGCAGGTATTCCCACCCTGTGGCTGCTGGTGCTGTTTCTCATCCCCTTCATCATCGTCTTTCGCATTTCCTTCTCCGAGGTGCGCCTCGCGATACCGCCGTACACACCGCTGTTGTCCTGGCGGCACGGCTCACCGGCGCTGCAGCTGCACTGGTCGGCCTACACGTTCCTGTTCACCGACCCGCTGTACGTCAGCTCCTACCTGTACTCGCTGAAAGTGGCCGCCGTCTCGACCTTTTGCTGTCTGCTGATCGGTTACCCGATGGCCTACGCCATCGCACGCTCAGGCGCGGCGTCACGCCCGGTGCTGCTGATGCTCATCGTGCTGCCGTTCTGGACCTCGTTCCTGCTGCGCGTGTATGCCTGGATCGGGCTGCTGAAGAACAACGGCGTGATCAACAACGTGCTCATGTATGTGGGCGTGATCCATCATCCGCTTGCGCTGCTGCAGACCGACTTCGCGGTGTACGTCGGCATCGTGTATTCGTACCTGCCGTTCATGATCCTGCCGCTGTACGCCAACCTCGAGAAGCACGACGGCGCGCTGCTGGAAGCGGCCGCGGATCTGGGCGCGCGCCCGCTGCGGGCGTTTGTGCGCATCACCCTGCCGCAATCCTTCGCCGGCATCGTCGCCGGCTCGCTGCTGGTGTTCATTCCGGCGGTGGGCGAGTACGTCATCCCGACGCTCCTGGGCCGCACCGATCAGCTGATGATCGGCCGGGTGCTGTCGGATGAGTTCTTCGAGAACCGCGACTGGCCGGTGGCGAGCGCGGTTGCGATCCTGATCCTGCTGCTGTTGCTGGTGCCGATCATGGTGTTTCAGCGCCTCGAACGGCGCGAGCTGGAGGCCGCCAAGTGAAGGCGCGCGGCCTGTTCACCCGCACCGCGCTCATCCTGGGTCTGGTGTTCCTGTACCTGCCGATCCTGTCGATGATCGTGTTCTCGTTCAACAACTCGCGCCTGGTCACGGTGTGGGACGCGGCGCACTCTCCCACCCTCAAGTGGTACGCGGCGCTCGCCAGCAACGAGCAGATCCTGGGGGCGGCCTGGCTGTCGATCCGCATCGCGCTGATCTCGGCGAGTGCCGCGGTGCTGCTGGGCACGCTCGCCGGTGTGGCGCTGGCGCGCCTTGGCGCCTTTCGCGGCCGCATGCTGCTTGCCGGGATGACCACCGCGCCGATCGTCATGCCGGAAGTCATCACCGGCTTGTCGCTGCTGCTGCTGTTCGTCGCCATGGAGCAGCTGATCGGCTGGCCGAAGGGTGCCGGTGCAGTCACCATCACGCTCGCGCACATCACCTTCTGCATGGCGTACGTGACCGTGGTGGTGCAATCGCGGCTGGTCGGGTTCGATGAATCGCTGGAGGAGGCGGCGATGGATCTCGGCGCGCGCCCGGCGCGGGTATTTTTCCGCATCACGCTGCCGCTCATCCTGCCGGCAATCGCCTCCGGGTGGCTGCTGGCATTTACACTGTCCTGGGACGATCTCGTCATCACGCAGTTCGTCGCGGGACCGGGATCCAGCACACTGCCGATGGTCATTTTTTCCAAGGTGCGCTTCGGCGTGACTCCGGATATCAACGCGCTCGCCACGATCATGGTGCTGCTCGTGACTACTGGCATTGCGATCTCCACGGTGTGGATGCACTACCGCCAGAAGCGGCGCGAGCGCGATCTGCAGCTCGCCGCTGCGGCCAACCTGTGAGGTGACCCATGGCGGATGAAGTGTTGGGAATCGACGTCGGCGGATCCTCGGTGAAGGCCGCAATGGTCGACCTCAAGGCCGGCCGCCTCCGGAGCGAGCTGATTTCCGCGCCCACACCGCGCCCGTCGACCCCGGCCGCGCTGATCAGCGTGCTGGCAGGGCTGGCCGGGAGGCTCCCTGCGGCCTCCGGCCGAGTCGGCGTCGCCTTCCCGAGCGTCATCAAGGATGGCACCGCATATACCGCCGCCAACATCGACACCGCCTGGCTCGGCACCAACGGCGCGGCGCTCGCCTCACAGGCGCTGGCGCGACCGGTGCTGTTCCTGAATGACGCGGACGCCGCCGGCCTCGCCGAAATGCGCTTCGGTAGCGGCCGCGGGTGCACCGGTACGGTGATCATGCTGACATTTGGCACCGGAATCGGCACGGCGTTGTTCGCCGCCGGCAAACTGTTTCCCAACACCGAGCTCGGGCACCTGGAACTGCGCGGCATGGACGCCGAGAAGTGGGCCTCGGCGCAGGTACGCACCGCCGAAGCTCTGGACTTTCCTGCCTGGATCGCGCGCGTCAACGAGTACCTGCTGGCGATGCACAAGCTCTTTTGGCCCGACGTGTTCATCCTCGGCGGCGCGGTGAGCGAGCGCTTC
>DASWUP010000073.1:0-5034 GCA_036401635.1 Steroidobacteraceae bacterium | reverse complement strand
GCAGGCAAGCTGCCAGGCGGCGCGCGCGGCGGTCACGCGCTACGCGCGATGGCCGACCCAGGCGATCACCTATCGGCTCGGCAAGGAACAGATCCTCGCGCTGCGCAAGCGCGCGCAGCAGGAGCTGGGCACACGCTTTTCCGCCAAGCGCTTCCACCTCGAGTTCATGAAGCAGGGCACGATCCCGGCGGGCTATTTTGGCGAGGAACTGCTGCGGGCGCTGCGCGCCGCGCCGCAGTGACGCGCGCGCTGCCTGTTCAGGCGATATCGGGCTGACAGATGAACAGATGCGCCGGCAGCACGTTGAGCGGCTCGAACCTGCGGCTCACGTAACCGAAGACGCGCTTCAGGTCCTGCAGCACGCGCGTGGAGAACTGGTACACGAGAAATGCACCGCCGGGTTCGAGCACATCGCAGGTCTTGCGCAGGATGCGCTCGCGCAGCGGCGCCGGGATGGTGCTGAACGGAATGCCGGAAATGATGTAGTTGGCGCGGGTGTAACCAAAGCGGCGCAGGATCTCATCGACCGATTCCGCCGATCCTTCCACGACCCGCAGCCGTTCATCGGTGAATGAGCGGCGCAGGTACTTCACGAAGTCCGGGTTCATCTCGATGGCGATGAGTGTGGCGTCCGGCGCCATATGCCGCAGCACTTCCGCGGTGATACCGCCGACTCCGGGACCGTACTCCACGATCACGCGCGCCCGTGCCCAGTTGATCGGCTGCAGCAACTGCTTGATGAGGAAGCGCGAGCTGGGCACGATCGAGCCGAGCATGCGCGGATGCCGGAAGAAGTTGCGCGCGAACAGCAGGACATTTCCTTTGCTTGTCCGGCGTGGTGTCTGGTGATTGTTCTGCACGTTTTTCCCCGCGCGGCTCTTCCCCACTATACCACTGCACGCAGCGGGCGCGCTCAGCCGCCCGCGCGCCTGGCCTGGTAGCCGAGCTTGCACAGCTCGGCTACCAGGCGCTCGCGATGCTCGCCCTGAATCTCGATGACGCCCTCTCTGACGCCGCCTCCTGCGCCGCACAGTCTCTTTAACCGCGTGGCGAGCTCGGCGAGTTGCGCCTCATCAAGGGGCAATCCGCTGATCACCGATACACCCTTGCCGCCGCGGCCGGCAACTTCCCGACCGACGCGCACGCGCGCCGGGCTCGGAGCGGCGCGCGCCACGGTCTTAGGTCCGGTGCGGGCAGCGGGCCCGGAACGCGTCGCGTCCCGCAGCAGCAGCCTTGGTGCGGTGTGTCTGGGCTTCATGCGTAGTGTTACCCGTGTCAGGCGACTACAATCCTGCCGAACTCATACTCGGCAATGCAACCTCGCAGCCTAAGCTTGAGAGGCTCACCCCATGACCCCACGGTCGCGCTTGCACGTTCCTGCCCCGCCGGCACGGCCCGGACAGGAACCTGATTTCAGCTACGTGCAGATATCCCCGCCAGGCGCGGTGAACCGTCCGGACGTCACCGCCTCCGCGCGCGACATCGAGAACCTCTCTCTGCAAATGGTGCGCGTACTGGACGAAGAGCACCGTGCGGTCGGGCCCTGGAATCCGCACCTGGAAGCATCGGAGCTGCAGGTGGCGTTGCGCCACATGCTGCTCACGCGGCTGTTTGACGATCGCATGCAGAAGATCCAGCGGCAGGGCCGCATCTCCTTCTATATCAAGTCCACCGGCGAAGAGGCGGTGGCGGTGGCGCAGGGCATGGCCCTGCAGCCGGGGGACATGCTGTTCCCCTCGTATCGCCAGCAAGGTCTGCACGTGGTGCGCGGCCGCAACCTCGTCGAGCTCATGTGTCAGTGTCTGTCGAACACTCACGACATGTGCAAGGGCCGGCAGATGCCCATCATGTACCACTGGGGCAGCGGCAATATCTTCACGATCTCCGGGAACCTTGCGACGCAGTTTCCCCAGGCAGTTGGCTGGGCGATGGCCGCAGCCATCAAGGGCGAAGACCGGATCGCGGCGAGCTGGATCGGCGAGGGCTCGAGCGCGGAAGCCGACTTCCACTACGCGATGACCTTTGCCGCCGTGTACCAGGCGCCCGTGATTCTCAACCTGGTCAACAACCAGTGGGCGATTTCCACGTTCCAGGGTTTCGCGGGTGGTGAGCACCAGACCTTCGCGCAGCGCGGTCCCGGTTACGGCATGCCGGGGATTCGTGTCGACGGCAACGACTTCCTGGCGGTGTACGCGGTGACTCAATGGGCCGCGCAGCGCGCGCGCCAGAGCGGCGGACCCACACTGATCGAGCACGTGACGTACCGGACGGCGGCGCACTCCACCAGCGACGACCCCTCGCGCTATCGTCCCAAGGAGGAGTGGCAGGCGTGGCCGCTCGGGGATCCGGTCGCGCGTCTGAAGCAACACCTCATCGCACTCGGCGAGTGGTCCGAGGAGCGCCATGGCCGGCTCGAGAAGGAGCTCGAGGCACACGTCACCGCGTGCTGGAAGGAGGCGGAGTCGTACGGAACGCTCACCAGCGGGCCGGCGCTCGACCCGCTGACGATGTTCGAAGATGTGTTCAAGGAGATGCCGCCGAACCTGGTGCGCCAGCGCGATGAGTTGCGTGCGCTGCAGCGCGCGGCGGCGGAGCGAGCGCACGCCATGCCGTCCGCGGCGAACAAGGGCTGATCCATGGCGCGCATGAACATGGTCCAGGCGCTGAACTCGGCGATGGACGTGATGCTGGAGCGCGATCCGCGCGTGGTCATTCTGGGCGAGGACGTCGGCTATTTCGGCGGCGTGTTCCGTGTCACCGAGGGACTGCAGAGGAAGTACGGCGAGCATCGCGTACTCGATACGCCCATCGCCGAAGGCGGCATCATCGCCGCGGCCATCGGCATGGGAGTCAACGGCCTCAAGCCGGTCGCGGAAATCCAGTTTGCCGATTACATCTATCCCGGCTTCGATCAGGTGGTGAGCGAGCTCGCGCGGCTGCGCTACCGCTCGGCGGGAGAGTTCTTCGCACCCGTGACCATCCGTACCCCGTGCGGCGGCGGTATCCGCGGCGGCCAGACCCACTCACAAAGCCCCGAGAGCATTTTCACGCACGTGTGCGGTATCAAGGTCATCATGCCTTCCAACCCCTACGATGCCAAGGGTCTGCTGATCAGCTCGATCGAAGACGAGGATCCGGTCGTGTTCTTCGAGCCCAAGCGCATCTACAACGGGCCGTTCGACGGCGATCCCCACAAGCCCGCGGTGCCCTGGAGCGCGCACCCGCGCGGTGAGGTTCCCGACGGTCATTACACCGTGCCGATCGGCCGCGCCGCAATCGTGCGCGAGGGTAAGGAAGTGACCGTGCTGACCTACGGCACCATGGTGCACGTCGCCGAGGCCGCCGTGCGACTTGCGGGGGTGGACGCCGAGATCGTCGACGTGCGCACCATGGCACCGCTCGACGTGGACACACTCAGCACCTCGGTCTGCAAGACCGGCCGCTGCGTGGTCGTGCACGAAGCCACCCGCTTCAGCGGCTATGGTGCGGAGCTTGTGGCCACCGTGCAGGAGCAATGCTTCTGGAATCTCGAAGCTCCGGTGCAGCGCGTCACCGGCTGGGACACGCCCTATCCGCACGCGTTCGAGTGGGAGTATTTTCCGGGACCGGCGCGCATTGCCGCGGCGCTCAAGCAGGTGATGGAGGCGGCGTGAGCAAGTACGTCTTCAAACTGCCCGATCTGGGCGAAGGCACGGTCGAGGCGGAAATCGTCAACTGGCGCGTGAAGCCCGGTGACACCGTCGCCGAGGATGACGTGCTGGTCGAGGTGATGACCGAGAAGGCGGCGGTGGAAGTACCGGCGCCGGTGAGCGGACGCGTGCTATCCACGACCGGCGCGCCCGGAGACATGGTGCCGGTGGGTGCCGAGCTGATCGTGTTGGAAACGCAGCCGGGCGCTGCGGCGGAGGCGGCACCGGCGCCGGCGGGCAAGTCCCCACCGCTGGCGGTGGCAGCGGCGGGCGGCACGAGCGCCGCGCGGGCGTCCGCGGGCGGTAACGGCGCGGCAGCGGTAGCGGCGGTGCAGGCTCCCGGCGCCGCACGCGCCAGCCGCGTCGCGACCTCGCCGGCCATTCGCCGCCGCGCCCACGAAGCCGGGATCGACCTGCGGCAGATTGCCGGCTCCGGACCCAACGGACGCATCGTGCCGAAGGATCTGGACGCCTACGTGGCGCGCCGCGCGCCGCAGCCGACGCCGCTACGCGCGGCGCCCAAGGCGGTTTCCGCCGCCCGCGCGGCCGAGCCGCGCGGCGCGCTCAGCGGCGCCACGGAAGAGATCAAGGTGATCGGCCTGCGCCGCCTCATTGCGCAGCGCATGAGCGAGGCCAAGCGCAACATCCCGCACTTCGCGTACGTGGAAGAACTCGACGTCACCGAGCTCGAATCCCTGCGCCGCCATCTGAACAGCACTCTTGCCCCGGGCGCGCCGCCGCTGACCTATCTGCCGTTCCTGGCGCTGGCGCTGGTGCGGGTGCTGCGGGATTTCCCGCAGTGCAACGCGCACTACGACGCCGAGCGGGGTGTGATCGTGCGTCACAGGTCCGTGCATTTAGGGGTCGCGACGCAGACTCCGGACGGACTCAAGGTGCCGGTGGTGCACGAGGCGCAGGCGCGCACGCTCTGGGACCTGGCGGCGGAGATGCGGCGCGTGAGCGAGGCGGCGCGCACCAACAAGGCCAAGCGCGAAGAGCTGACCGGCTCGACCATTACCATCACCAGTCTCGGCAAACTCGGCGGCATCGCCAGCACGCCCATCATCAACGCCCCGGAAGTGGCCATCATCGGTGTGAACCGCGCCCTCGAGCGCCCGGTGGTCGTGGATGGCGCGATCGCGATCCGGCTCACCATGAATCTCTCCTCCTCCTTCGACCATCGCTTCGTCGACGGCTACGACGCGGCCGCGATGATCCAGGCGCTCAAGGTGTGCCTGGAGCATCCCGCCACGATTTTCATCGCCGCTTGAGCCGGCGCTGCGGGCATTTGCGCATCCTCGCGGGATGCGTGGCGCTCTGCGGTGCGCGCGCGCGCGCCGATCCT
>DASWUP010000072.1:0-10225 GCA_036401635.1 Steroidobacteraceae bacterium | reverse complement strand
GTGCCCGCCGCGGGCGGGGATGCCGCGCAGGTGGCGCTGCAGGCGGGCCTCATCACCGGCATCAAGTCGCACCTCGAGGCCGAGCGGCGCCTCATCGAGCTCGTCGGTCAGGATGACTCGAGCGGATCGTTCAAGTCGGTGTCGGCGGCCGACTACGTGCGCTACGCGCGCGCCGAGAAGAAGCTGCAGGCGGATGGCAAGCCGCGCGTCGGCGTGATCGTGGCCGCCGGCGAGATCCTCGACGGCGATCAGCCCCCGGGCACCGTGGGCGGGGAGTCCACCGCGCGGCTGATCCGCCAGGCGCGCCTCGACAAGGACGTGAAGGCGCTGGTGCTGCGCGTCGACAGCCCCGGCGGGAGCGTCATGGCCTCAGAACAGATCTATCGCGAACTGCTGGCGCTGCGCGCCGCCGGCAAGCCCGTGGTGGTGTCCATGAGCGGCTACGCCGCGTCCGGCGGCTACTACATTTCGGCGCCGGCGGATGAGACCTGGGCGAGCCCGACGACGATCACCGGCTCGATCGGCATCTTCGCCATCATTCCGACCGTCGACAAGACCCTCGGCAAGATCGGCGTCAGCGTGGACGGAGTCGGCACCACGGCGCTCTCGGGGCAGCTGCGCATCGATCGTCCGCTCGGCGAGGAGGCGCGCGCGCTGCTGCAATCGCAGATCAGCCGCGGCTACGACGAGTTCCTGGCGCGCGTGGCCTTGGGGCGCAAAAAGACCCGCGAACAGGTCGACGCCATTGCCCAGGGACGGGTGTGGGCGGGCGCGGATGCGCACCGCCTGGGGTTGGTGGATCAGCTTGGTTCCTTCAACGACGCCGTCAAGGCCGCCGCGCGCCGCGCGAAGCTCACCGATTACGCCGCCGAGTTCCTCGAGCCCGAGCTCACCTGGACGCAGCAGCTGGCGCTGCAACTGAGGTCGCGCGCAGCGCGGGCGCTGTGGCGCGCCAGCCCGGGCGAGCTTGCTCTGGCGCAGGTGGCGCAGCGTTTGGATCCGCTGACGCGCCAGGTGCAACGCCTGAGCCGCTTCAGCGTCCCGAACCGGCTGTATGCCTACTGCTTCTGCGAGGCGCAGTAGCGCCGCTAGAGCGTCGACCAGTCGAGGATCACCTTGCCGGACTTACCCGATCCCATGATCTGGAAGCCCTGGAGGTATTCCTGCACCGGAAAATGATGCGTGATGAGCGGCTCGAGCTTCAGTCCGCTCTGCAGCAGGCTCGCCATTTTGTACCAGGTTTCGAACATCTCGCGGCCGTAGATGCCTTTGAGGGTGAGGCCCTTGAAGATCACCTGGTTCCAGTCGATGGCGGTGTCCTCGGGCGGAATGCCGAGAATGGCGATCGAGCCGCCGTGATGCATGGTGCGCAGCTGCTCGCGAAACGCCGCCGCGTTGCCCGACATCTCCAGGCCGACATCGAACCCCTCCTGCATCCCCAGATCCTTCATGGTCTGATCGAGTGACTCGCGCTGCACGTTGATGGCGCGCGTGGCGCCCATCCTGCGTGCCAGCTCCAGGCGATAGTCGTTGACGTCGGTGATGACGACGTGGCGCGCGCCGGCGAAGCGTACGATCGCCGCGGCCATGATGCCGATGGGACCCGCGCCGGTGATCAGCACGTCCTCGCCGACCACGTTGAAGGCAAGCGCGGCATGGGTGGCATTGCCGAACGGGTCGAGGATGGAGGCAATGTCATCCGGGATCGAATCCGGGAGCTTGAAGGCGTTGTCGGCCGGAATCACCAGGTACTGGGCAAAGGCACCCGCACGGTTGACGCCGACGCCGACGGTGTTGCGGCACAGGTGGCGGCGGCCGGCGCGGCAGTTGCGGCAGTAACCGCAGGTGATGTGGCCTTCGCCGGAAACGCGATCACCGCTTTTCAGGCCCTTCACTTCCGAGCCGAGCCCGACGATGCGGCCGCAATACTCATGACCCACGGCCATCGGCACCGGAATGGTTTTTTGCGCCCAGGCGTCCCAGTTGTAGATGTGCATGTCGGTGCCGCAGATCGCGGTCTTGGCGATCTCGATCAGCACGTCGTTGTGACCAACCTTGGGCTCGGGGATGTCCGCGAGCCAGATGCCGGGCGCGGCCTGCTGCTTGACCAGTGCTTTCATGGTTCGATTTTAGCTAAAGCACGCCGAGCTCGCGGCCGACGCTGGTGAAGGCGTCCACGGAGCGCTCGAGCTGCTCGCGCGTCAGCGCCGCGGACATCTGGGTGCGGATGCGCGCCTGCTCCCTGGGCACCACCGGATAGGAGAAGCCGATGACGTACACGCCATGCTCCAGCAGTCGCTCAGCCATGCGGCCGGCGAGCGCCGCATCCCCGAGCATTACCGGGATGATCGGATGCTCGCCGGGTTTGAGCTTGAAGCCGGCCTTGGTGAGCCCGGTGCGGAACCAGCGCGTGTTCTCGAACAGCTGCGTGCGCAGCTGCGGCGTGCGCTCCAGGAGCTCGAGCACCGCGAGGCTCGCGCCGGCCACCACCGGCGGAATGCTGTTGGAGAAGAGGTATGGACGCGAGCGTTGCCGCAGCCATTCGATGACTTCGCGGCGCGCGGCAACGTAGCCGCCGCTGGCGCCACCTAAGGCCTTGCCAAGCGTGCCGGTGAGGATATCGACGCGCGCGGCGACGCCGCAGTGCTCGGGCGTACCGCGGCCGGTGGCTCCCATGAAGCCGGTGGCGTGCGAATCATCGACCATCACCAGCGCGTCGTAGCGCGCCGCCAGGTCGCAGATCTCGCGCAAGTTGGCGATGAAGCCATCCATCGAGAACACGCCGTCGGTGGCGATGAGGCGCGTGCGCGCGCTGTGTGCCTGCTGCAGGCATTTCTCGAGCTCCGCCATGTCGTTGTTGGCGTAGCGGTAGCGCTGCGCCTTGCACAGGCGAATGCCGCCGATGATGCTGGCGTGATTGAGCGCATCCGAGATCACCGCGTCGCGCTCATCGAGCAGAGTCTCGAACAGGCCCCCATTGGCGTCGAAGCACGACGAGTACAGGATCACATCCTCGGTGCCGAGGAAGCGGGCGAGGCGCTGCTCGAGTGCCTTGTGAGCGTGCTGCGTGCCACAGATGAAGCGCACCGAAGCCATGCCGTAGCCGTACTCCTCGATCGAACGCTGCGCCGCGGCGCGCACCACCGGGTGGTTCGCGAGCCCCAGATAGTTGTTGGCGCACAGATTGATGACGTCGCGGTCGCCGGCGCGCACCACGCCGCCCTGGGGCCCGCTGAGCACGCGCTCGTTCTTGTAGAGTCCCTGCTCGCGCAAGCCCTTGAGCTCCCCGCGCAGGCGCTCGATGACAGCCTGATTCATGAGATGCAATTATACTTGAGGCTCCATGTCGAAAGCCCCCGTAGCCGGCCATCCCGGGGCCGCGCGCATCGACCGCTGGCTGTTTGCCGTGCGGCTGTTCAAGTCACGCGCCCTGGCTTCCGAGGCGGTAAGTGGCGGCCGGGTGCACGTGAATGGCGAGCGCGTGAAGCCCGCTCACGAGCTGCGTCCGGGGGATCGGCTGACCTTGGTGCGCGCCGCGGTGCAGTTCGAATGCGCGGTCGTGGGCGTGCCGCAGCGGCGCGGGCCGGCGGCGCGCGCGGCACGCTGTTACGAGGAAACGGCGGCGAGCGCTGCGCGGCGCGCCGAGTTTGCCACACGCATGAAGCTTGGGGCCGCGCTCGCACCCCGGCCGCGTCAGCGACCGGACAAGCGCGAACGCCGGCTGCTACAGCGCCTGCGGGGTCGCATTTGAGCCGCCCAAGGTCGCCGCGAAGCATGTCCGCGCCCGAGCTACGCCTCAGACTCGCGTGCAGGGTGATTTCATGACCTTAAGCGTCTTCGACATTTTCAAGGTCGGCATCGGGCCGTCGAGCTCGCACACCATGGGTCCGATGCGGGCCGCGCGCGAGTTCGCCCTCGGGCTTAAGCGCGATGGGTTGCTGGCGGCGACCGACGAAATTGCCGTACGCCTCTACGGCTCGCTGGCGTTCACGGGCGTGGGTCACGGGACCGATCGCGCGATCCTCGCAGGCCTCGAGGGCGCGGAACCTGAAACGGTCGATCCGGACAGCATGGAGCCGATGCTGCAGCGCATCCGCACGAGCGGGCGCGTTCGGCTGCTCGGCGAACACGAGATCGCCTTCGATGAGCCGATGCAGCTCTTATTTCTGCACCACGAGCGTCTGCCGAAGCATTCCAACGGCATGCGCTTCACCGCGCTGGCATCCGATCGGCGCACGCTGCGCGAGGAGGAGTACTACTCGATCGGCGGGGGCTTCGTGGTGCGCGCCGGTGAGACCGAGGCGCGCGAGGCGAGCGCGCATGCCGCGCCGCCATACCCGTTCAGCTCCGCTGCGGAGCTGCTCACGCTGTGTCGTGAGCACGGGCTCGAGATGTACGAGCTGATGTTGGCGAACGAGCGCACCTGGGCCCCGGAGCAGCAAGTGCGCGCGAAGTTGCTGCACATCTGGCAGGTGATGCAGGCGTGTGTCGAGCGCGGCTTCCGCCAGACCGGGCTCCTCCCGGGAGTCCTCAAGGTGCGCCGCCGTGCGCCGCGGATGTACCGCATGCTGACGGAGACGGCCACCGTAAGGCCACTCGACGTCATGGACTGGGTCAACGCCTACGCGCTCGCCGTGAACGAGGAGAACGCCGCCGGCGGCCGCGTGGTCACGGCACCGACCAACGGAGCTGCGGGCATTGTGCCGGCGGTGCTGCACTTCTATCGCCGCTTCGAGCCGGGCGCGAACGACGAGGGAGTGGTGCGCTTCATGCTGGTGGCGGCGGCGATGGGCATGCTCTACAAGCGCAACGCCTCCATCTCGGGGGCGGAGATGGGTTGCCAGGGTGAGGTGGGCGTGGCCTGCTCGATGGCGGCCGCGGGGCTGGTGGCGGCGCTGCAGGGGACCAGCGAGCAGATCGAAAACGCCGCCGAGATCGGCATGGAGCACAACCTGGGGTTGACCTGCGACCCGGTCGCGGGACTGGTGCAGATTCCGTGCATCGAACGCAACGCCATGGGGGCGGTCAAGGCCATCAACGCCGCGCGCCTGGCGATGCGCGGCGATGGCACGCACAAGGTGTCTCTCGACCAGGTGATTGCCACCATGCGCCAGACCGGCATCGACATGTCCACCATTTACAAGGAAACCTCGCAAGGCGGACTCGCGGTCAACGTGCCGGAGTGTTGAGCTAAGCGTCGGCGATGGCGCGCGCTTAGCGGCACCGCCTCAGCCAAGCAGTCCGAACAGCCGCGACGGGGGTTTCTCGCGCTGCACGTCGGTGACCGCGGCGGCGCCGATGGCGGTCCAGTGTGCGGCATCGAAGGCGATCGAGCACACCGCGCCGGTGGCAAGTCCCACGCTGCTGCCCTGCGGGATCAGCAGCCGCACCAGCTCCGACACGCCCGGATTGTGAGCGACCACCAGCAGATGGGCGATGCGCGGGCCGGTGCCGTGCACCAGCTTCAGCAGGTCCGGGGCGCTCGCCAGATACAGCGCTTCCTCACGCAGCACGCGCCGCGGCGGAAGCGACAGCTCACGCGCCACGATGTCGGCGGTCTGTTGCGTGCGGCGCGCCGGGCTCGCCAGCAGCAGGTCGGGAATGAGTTCCAGGTCGCGCAGTCGGCGCGCCATCGCTTCCGCCGCGGCGGTGCCGCGCCGATTCAGCGGACGCTCCAGGTCGGAAATGCCCGGATCGTTCCAGCGCGCATCCGCGTGCCGCATGAGAGTCAGCCGCTTCATGCGCCGCGCCTCACGAGGGCTGCTCGAGCAGCACGCGGCCGTCGTGTTCGCGCGCCCGGTAAGTGCGCAGCGGCTCGTAGGCGGGCGGCGTCAGCGCTTCACCGGTGCGCAGGCAGAAGTGCGCACCATGGCGCGGGCAGATGATCTGACAGGCTTCCACTTGCGCTCCCGCGAGGGACTCGCCGTCGTGCGTGCAACGGTCTTCGACTGCGTACAGCTCGGCGCCGCAGCGTACGACAACCACCGGCACGCCGTCGACCTCTGCCGAGAGGGGTAGCGTCTCGCTGACCGTGTCCGCGGCGCCAATGTCGATCCAGTTTGAGCCCATGGACGTGGAAGCCGCGGCCGCTTCAGAACATGCCGGTCTGCAGCCGTGCGGCTTCGGACATCATGGTCTGGTTCCAGGGTGGATCGAAGGTGAGCGTCACGCGCGCCTCGCGCACCGTGGGGATCCGTTCGATCTTGTCGCGCACGTCATCGACCAGGATGTCGCCCATGCCGCACCCGGGCGCGGTTAGGGTGATCTTCACCTCCGCGGTGCGGGTGCCGTCCTCGTTCTGGGTCACGTCGCATTCGTACACCAGACCCAGATCAACGATGTTGATCGGGATCTCCGGGTCGTAGCAGGTGCGCATCTGCTCCCAGGCGAGCTTGCGCACATCCTCTTCGGTGGCATTCGGCGGCAACTCGGGCGGTTTGACGCTTTCCTGGCCGATGGCGTCGGCATCCTCGCCGGCGATGCGGAACAGGTTGCCCTCGAGGTACACGGTGAAGCTGCCGCCGAGCGCCTGGGTGATGTAACCCGCCTGGCCGGGCTTCAGTTTCACTTCCTGGCCAGCCGGGACGATCACCGCGCGCACCTCGCGGTTGACGACAAAGGGCTCGTTCTCGTGTCTGCGCATCGCCGCCGCGCTACTCGGTGGATACCGTCGCCGCGCCGTGCTCGAGCGCCGCATTGAGCGTGTGCCAGCAGAGGCTGGCGCACTTCACCCGCGCCGGAAATTCCCGCACTCCGGACAGCGCGGCCAGCTTGCCGAGCGCGCCATCGGGGGTGGCGTCGTGGCGTGTCAGCAGTGTGTGCACCTGCTCGAACAGCTGGCGGATCGCAGTGCGGTCCTTGCCCTTGACCGCCTCCGTCATGAGCGAGGCCGAGGCGGTGGAAATGGCGCAACCCTTGCCTTCGAAGCGGATGTCCTCGACGCGCTCGCCGTTCATGCGCACGAACACCGACAGCCGGTCGCCGCACAACGGGTTGTGCCCTTCCGCGCGGCTGTCAGCCGCATCGATGCGGCCGAAGTTGCGCGGGCGGCGGTTGTGATCGAGGATCACATCGCGATACAGCTCCTTGAGGTCCATCAGGCGAACACCTCACGCGCCTTGCCCAGCGCCTGCACCAGGCTCGCGACGTCACGCTCGGTGTTGTAGCAGCCGAACGAGGCGCGCGCCGTCGCCGGCAGCCCGAAGAACGTCATGACCGGCATGGCGCAGTGATGGCCGGTGCGCACCGCGACGCCCTCGGCATCGAGGATCGTGCCGAGGTCATGCGGGTGTACGCCCTTCATGGTGAACGACAGCACCGACGCTTTGTGCGCCGCGGTGCCGATGATCTCGATGTCCGGCAGGCGCGCCAGTTCCGCGGTGGCGAGCTGCAGCAGGCGCTGCTCGTGTGCGGCGATTGCCCCGACACCTAAGCCCTCGAGGTAGTCCATGGCGGCGGCGAGCCCCACGGCGCCGGACATGTTGGGCGTGCCGGCCTCGAACTTCCAGGGCAGCTCGTTGTAGGTGGTCTTCTCGAACGACACCGTCAGGATCATGTCGCCGCCCCCCTGCCACGGCGGCATGGCCGCGAGCAGCTGCTCGCGCCCATACAGCACCCCGATGCCGGTGGGCCCGTAGAGCTTGTGGCCGGAGAAGGCGTAGAAGTCGGCGCCGAGTGCGCGCACATCGACGTGCGAGTGCGCAACGGCCTGCGCCCCGTCGAGCATCACCACCGCGCCTTG
Source organism: Steroidobacteraceae bacterium (assembly GCA_036401635.1). Taxonomy (GTDB): domain Bacteria; phylum Pseudomonadota; class Gammaproteobacteria; order Steroidobacterales; family Steroidobacteraceae; genus 13-2-20CM-66-19. Next base: position 2,484 of record DASWUP010000072.1, on the reverse strand, counting down.
CGCATGGGCGGCCTCGATGATGCGCCTCACCGGCAGCACCGTGCCGAGCGCGTTGGATACATGCGCCACGGCGACGAGGCGCGTGCGTGGGCCGAGCAGTTTCAGCAGCTCCTCCAGCTCCAGTTCGCCGCGGCGGTTGATCGGCGCCACTTTCAGCGTGCAGCCGGTCTGCTCGCACACCATCTGCCAGGGGACGATGTTGGAGTGATGTTCGAGCGTGCTGATGAGGATCTCATCGCCCGCCTTGAAGCGGGGGCGGGCGTAGGCCTGCGCGACCAGGTTGATCGCCTCGGTCGTGCCGCGGACAAAAATGATCTCGCGCGTCGCGCCGGCGTTGATGAAGCGCCGTACGCGCTCGCGCGCACCTTCATAGGCGGCGGTAGCCGCCTGACTGAGCGCATGCACGCCGCGATGCACGTTGGCGTGCGAGTGCGTTTCGTAGTCCTCGACCGCGCGCAGCACCGGCAGCGGGCGCTGCGAGGATGCGGCGCTGTCCAGATACACGAGCGGGTGCCCGTTCACCATGGTATCGAGAATCGGGAAGTCGCGGCGCACCCGCTCCGCATCGAGTGGCGGCGCCGTGGCGAGCGAGACGTTGGCTGCCATCAGGCTGACTCCCCGCGCGCTAAGGGCTCGGGCACCTGCACCGCCAGGCGCTCTTCGATCTGGCGCCGCAGCTCGGGAACCTCGATCTTTGCGACCACGTCCTCGAGGAAGGCCCATTTCAGCAGCCGCTGCGCGACCTCGGGCTCAAGTCCCCGCGACAACAGGTAGAACAGCATGTTCTCATCGAGCTTGCCGGCGGTGGCGCCGTGACTGCAGCGCACCTCGTCGGTGTAGATCTCCAGCTGCGGCCGCAGGTCGATTTCCGCTTCCGGGCCTGCGAGCAGTCCCCGCAGCGACTGGCGTGAATCCGTCCCGTGCGCGTCCCTGGCCACCACGATCTTGCCGTTGAACGCGACGCGCGCGCGCCCGGCGGAGATTCCGCGGAAGGTCTGTTCGGTGCGTGCGCGCGCTGCGGCATGCTCCACCAGCGCGAAGCTATCCTGAGCCTGCTGCCGGTCGCCGAGCGCCACGACCGCAAGCGTGAGGTCGGCGCGCTCCCCGGTGAGTCGCACCGCGAGGGTGGAGCGGGCCGACTGCGCGCCGATACTGACGCCGTAAAGGCGGTAGCAGGCATCACGCGCGACTTGCGCGGAGAGTGTGTCGAACACGATCGCGCGCACCGCCAGATCCTGCAGCCGGTAGTGGTGGAGCCTGGCGCCGGCGCCGAGCTCGACCGTCACCGCGCTGTTCACGAAGCTCGCGTCGCTCCCGGCGCTCACGTGCCGCTCGATGAGCAGCAGCTGCGCCGCGGCGTCGAGGTGCAATTCCACGCGCGGATACGATGCGCCCGTCTGCGCATCCGCGCTCGCCACGAACACCAGCTCGAGGCGCACCGGCTCGGCGCGGCCCGCCGCCACGCGGATGGCCGCACCGTCGGTGGCGAAGGCTTCATTCAGGAGTGCAAAGCGCTCATCCGCGGAAGCGCCCGGCGCTGAGCTCGGCGCCGGCGCGCCAGCGGCTGCGTGGCCGGCATCAGGTGCAGCGGCCAGCGGGGTGATCGCGGCCGCGGTTGCATTCAACGCTGCCGAGAGCGCGGGCGCAAACGCACCATCCACGAACACGTAGCGGGCAAAACCCGCTACCGCGGCCGGCAGATCCCTCACCGTCAGCGACTGCCCGGCTGGTGCAGGAATGAATCGCAGGCGCTCGAGCGAACGCAGGTTCGCGTACTTCCAGTTCTCATCGCGCGATGTCGGCAATCCGGTCGCCGTCAGGGCCGCGATCGCCGTGCGCCGGCGTGCGGCCGCCGCGGTGCCCCCGGAAAACGCCAGCGCACCCGAGGCGTGCGCGTGTTCCTCGGCGATGCGGGCGGTGAGTGGGGTGCTCATGGGAACCTCAGGCCGCCTCGCCCGCGACCCAGTCGTAGCCGCGCCGCTCGAGCTCGAGCGCGAGGGTGCGATCGCCGCTCTTGGCAATGCGCCCGCGCACCAGCACGTGCACGAAGTCCGGCACCACGTATTCGAGCAGCCGCTGATAGTGCGTGACCAGAAGGCACGAGCGCTCCGGCGAGCGCAGCGAATTCACGCCCGCCGCGACCACCTTGAGGGCATCGATGTCGAGACCGGAGTCGGTTTCGTCGAGAATCGCCAGCCGCGGCTCGAGCACCAGCATCTGCAGGACTTCGTTGCGCTTCTTCTCACCGCCCGAGAAGCCCTCGTTCACGCCGCGCGAGAGGAAGCTGTCCTCGATGTGCATGAGCCGCATCTTCTCGCGCACCAATCCCAAGAACTCGAAGGCGTCGACTTCCGGCAGGCCGTGCTGCTTGCGCGCGACGTTGAGGGCGGCCTTCAGCAGATAGACGTTGTTGACTCCGGGGATCTCGACCGGGTACTGAAAACCGAGAAACACGCCCTGGCGGGCGCGCTCCTCCGGGGCGAG
>DASWUP010000071.1:0-6819 GCA_036401635.1 Steroidobacteraceae bacterium | reverse complement strand
CCGTTGAGGCGTTACATCGTCAGGGCTTACCGCGCAGCGTGAGTGCCATCCTGATGATGTTTCTGGGCGTAACTGGCGGCGCGGTGAATATGCTGTGGGAACCTGCGCAACAGTGGCTGGCCGGTGCGCCACGCATTGTTAAGGTTATTGAGCACAAGGTCGGGCCCGTGGCCCATGTTCTGCGTCGCATCGAAGCGGTCGCCGATAGCGCAGGACGTCTGACCGACGCAGGCGCAAGCACGGCACCCGCCTCGACAAGCGCGACGCCCGCTCCAAGCGTGTCGGGAGGACGATTGCTCCTGTCAACCCGCACCGCCCTCTTCGCCATGATGACGGTCGTGGTCTTGACATTGTTCCTCCTGGCCGGCGGGCCTCCTATGCTCGGACGGATGACTGCGTCGCTGGCGAGCGATGTGCATTCGATCCGCATGCTGCAAGTGATCGATGCGGTGCGCCGTGAGGTGGGGCGCTACTACGCAACGATCGCACTTATAAATCTGGGACTCGGGCTGGCAACCGGCCTGGCAATGATGGCTCTGGGCATGCCAAACCCTATCCTGTGGGGGGCACTCGCGGCTGTACTCAACTTCATCCCTTACGTCGGGGCCGCTGCAACGCTCATCGTGCTGACCGTCGTGGCGACTGTTTCCTTTGAGGGCGTGGGCCCGGTGGTCGCCGTCGCTTCGACCTACCTGGGTCTGGCCACAATCGAGGGTCAGATCGTGCAACCGCTCCTCGTCGGGCGACGGCTCGAACTGAACCCGATCATTGTTTTTCTAGCGCTCTGGTTCGGCGGGTGGTTCTGGGGAATCGCAGGCATTGTGATGGCGGTCCCGAGCCTGCTCGCGCTAAAGGTCGCGGCGGAGCACAGTGAGCGCGGCAGGCCGCTGACGGAGTTCCTGAGCCCGAGCACCGCGATGCGCTTCAGCCCCGCGGCGCGGAAACGCCAGGTTCCGCCGGCCCCAATGGCACGCCCAGACCCTGGGTAGGCGTATTTCCGTACAATGGGCTCATGGCGAGGGCACCTGCGGTGCCGGCGCCGGCAGTTTCAATCTTCAATCACCCTTGCTGGAGTTCGGCCATGCCAAAGTATGTCATTGAGAGAGATATTCCGGGCGCTGGCAAGCTCTCTGCCGCAGAACTCAAGGCAATCTCGCAGAAGTCATGCGGCGTCCTGAGCAAGATGGGTCCGCAGATCCAGTGGCTGCAGAGCTACGTCACGGGCGACAAGATCTATTGCGTGTACATCGCGCCCAACGAAAAGGCAGTTCGCGAGCACGCGCAGCAGGGCGGCTTCCCGGCCAACCGGGTGTCAGCCGTAGCGAGCGTTATCGATCCCACGACGGCTGAATAGTCAGGGCGCCGGTACCCGCGCAGGCCCCAGGCGACCGAGACGCTGCTGTTGCGGCACGCGTGCGCGAACCTCGGCAGGCACGGCGGGGCGACACCGGATCTCTCCGCGGTCGTTGATGTCGCCGCTGGCCAGCAGGTACAGCGGTGCATTCGGCAGTCCGATGTTCAGTTTCGTGGTGCCTCCCGCGGCTGTGTCGGCCGTTTGCATGTGCGCCGGACTGTAGAGCGGGAGATGAAGAAAACCCGGACGCTTTCGGACCCCGAAGGGAGGAACGCAGGTCCGAAAATGGCGCTTCGGCAGTGGCGTTTCAGGCGTCCTTGAGCAGGTCGGAAATGGCCGCAAAGGCGCGTGCACGGGCCACGTCCGCGGCGGTTGAACGGTCCTTGTTGCGAAGGCGCGTGCTGGCGCCGGCGCTCAGCAGGCGCTTAACCAGAGCCGCATTGCCGTTGCGGCTGGCGATAATGAGCGCGGTATCGCCGAACGAGTTCTGTACGTCCTTCTCGGCGTGCCGGGTGAGCAGTTTGTTGACGATCTCCACCGCGCCCGCGTTCACTGCGAGCAGCAACGGCGTATCGCCGCGCACGGTACGCGCCTCGAGCCGCGCCCCTTTGGCGAGCATGAGATCCGCTATCGCGGTGGCCCCGGCAGCGCAGGCGACCGCAAACGGGTTCACTCCGGCGGCATCCGCGTGGTCGGCGCTGGCACCGCGTGCCAACAGCAGCCGCGCCGTCTCGAGCTTGCCCGCATGCGCGGCAAACCACAGCGCCGTGCGTCCCGCCTTGTCCACGCCTTCAGGGGCGACCCCGGCATCAAGCAGCCGCTGCAGCAACTCCGAGTCGGCACTCTGCGCGACCAGCATCAGCGCACTGGTGCCGTGCTCGTCACGGGCATCGGCCTGCGTGTGGGCCGCGAGCAGCGCGCGCATGATACCGGCGTGCCCCGCCTTGGCCGCCGCGACCAGCGGCGGCTCCGGGTCCTCCCGACGACCATCGGGCGACACCCCATGCGCCAGCATGCTGACGACAATGTCTTCCCGGCCGACGCGCACCGCCTCCAGCAGCGCAGAGTTGCCGCGGTGATCGGGTCGCGTAGCCTGAGCCCCCGCGGCAAGCAAAGCCTCGACCAAAGAAGGCGTGCCGCTGAGGGCTGCGACCGTCAGGACCGGCAGCCCATCGGGAGTAGTCGCATTGGGATCCGCCCCGTGCGCCAGCAGCGTCTTCAGCAACTCGGGAGTGTCGCGGCCGGCGGCGACGGCAAGGTCCGGCCATCCCGCGTACAGATCCCGCGGGGCTCTCTGCACCGACGTCGGCGGGCTTTCGGTCGTGGTCACGCTGCGGTGCAGGGCGATCGCACCTCTCTCGCGCAGACGCGCGACGACCTCAACCGCGCCGCCGATCTCGGCAAAGTCGAGCGCCGACCAGTCCTGAACGTTGCGTGGCGCGACGCTCGCCCCCGCGGCCAGCAGACGATCGACCACGGCGACTTTGCCGCTGACTGCGGCATGCATCAACGCCGTGTTGCCACTTTGATCAGCCGCAGCGATCTTGGGGTGCGCCGCGAGCAGTGCATCGACCGCCGTGGGACTGCCCGCGCGGGCCGCCAGCATCAGAGCTGTGATGCCGTGCTGATCGGCGGTGTCAACCGGTGCGCCACGCCGGATGAGCAGCGCGATGGCCGGCGCCGATGCAGCCTCTGCGGCCCGCGCCAGCGCTCCGCGCCCGAACTCATCGCGCACGGCTACCAGCGCTGGGTCTGCGAGGATCTCGAGGCTCGGCACATCGCCAACTTCGGCGGCGAGCCACAGCGCTTCGCGCCTGACCGCAGGATCGGTCAGCTGCGCAGCAGGAATCAGACTCGACAGCGGTCCTTGCTGCGCAGCCGCTGCGGCTTGCTGCTTCGCCGGACCGCTGAATCCAAGCTCGCGCGCGCGTGCCAGCCAGCGCGCGGCGCCTTGCGGATCGGGAGGGTCGGAATCCGCCAACAGGCTCGCCAGGCTGAACGCGGCGTGCGCATTGCCCTGACCGGCGGACTTCTCGAGCCAGGCCTTCGCCTGCGCCGGATCGCGCGGCCCGTTTACTCCGTTGAGATAGAACGCCGCGAGCAGATATTGCGCCTCGGCATTACCGGCGGCCGCGAGCTTTTGCAGTCCCGCCGCGGCCTCGGCGAAGTTCTTGAGGCGAATCGCGGTCTTCACCCCCTCGAGCGGGTCCACCTTGCCGAAGGCGCCACTCACTGCACTTGGCGGTCGGGGGTCTGGGGCCGCCAGGGCCGCGCCCGCGGCCAGCAACCCGAGCGCGAGGAGCAGCGCCGGCCTACACCGTGCCATATTTGGTTTCGACGGTGAGTCCCACACGCTTCAGGAATTCCGAAGGCAACACGCCGCCCGCGCTCACGATGACGGCGTCGTTTTTGACCTTGTGCACCTTGCCCTCGTGTTCAATGGCCACCGCCTGCGCGTCGATCTGCTTCACCTGCGACTTCATCATGACCTGCAGTTGGCCGCCCTTCGCGGCCGCCTGGATTCGGTCGCGATTGCGCGCCTTGGCGCGGTCGAACTCCGCTCCGCGATACGACAGCACCACACCGCCGCTGCCAGACTCGGCAATGCTGGCGGCGGCCTCGAGCGCGCTGTCGCCGCCGCCCACCACCAACACGTGTTGGCCCTTGTACTGCTCCGGGTCTATCAGCCGGTAGACTACCTTCGGTAGCTCCTCGCCTGGCACGCCGAGCTTGCGTGGCGTGCCGCGGCGGCCGATCGCCAGCAGAACGCTGCGTGTTTGGTAGGTGGCGCGGTTGGTCTTGACGGTGAAACCGTCGCCCGCGCGCGCAATGTCCTCGACGCGCTCCTTGTAATTGATCTTCACAGCGGTCTTGCGCTCGGCCTCCTCCCAGAATTGCAGCAGCGCCTCCTTGCTGGTCTGACGGAAGTTGACCTTGCCGATGAGCGGCACGGTCGCCGGTGCGGTCATCACCAGCTTGCCGCGCGGATACTGGTAGACCGCGCCGCCCAGGGATTCCTGCTCGATCGTCACGTAGCGCATGCTCTTTGACTTCGCGGTCAGAGTGGCTGCAAAGCCTGCCGGTCCCGCGCCGACGATCAGCAGGTCGAGCTGCTCATTGCTGGAGGTGCTGGAGCGGCCGCGCTTCTGCGCGATCGCCTCGACAACTTGGCGTCCCTGTTCGAGCGCGTTGCGGATGAGCCCCATACCCCCGAGCTCACCGGCGACGAAAATGCCGGGCACGGTCGACTCGAAGGTGGGCGTCACGATGGGAATGTCGACGCCACGGCGCTCGCTGCCAAACACCAGTGTGATGGCATCGACCGGACAGATCGTCTTGCACGCGCCGTGGCCGATGCAATCACCGGGACTCACCAGGACGGCGCGCCCGTCGATGATGCCCAGCACCTCGTGGTGTGCCTGCTCCGGACAGGCCTTGACGCACGAGCTGCAGCCGATGCAGCGCAGGGGATCAATGATCGGGTGCAGCGACGCCGGTTCTGCGGCGCCGGTTTTCTCCAGCGCCTTGAGACTGCGCTTCTCGAGACGACGCCGACGGCGAACGTGCCACACGAGCAGCCATAAGCTGGGGATCAAGTAAACGATGTACGTCGTCAGCGAATTCATTGAGGCAACACCACACCCCGTGCGCCGCCGTTTACACAACGCGGCACGCTCGCCCCGATCAAGCCGGCGCTTGGTATTGAACGCATCGCGAGCAGATTAACTCCGTGACGAGAGTCACAAATGGGGCTTTCCCCTACTTGTCATCACGGGCAACGCGTGCGCACTCTACCAGCCATTCGGATCGCTTGTAATTCCCTGTTTTATACGGTGTTTTTGTCGGTAGTTGGCGACAGGCTGTCGGTAGCGTGAGACATCGTTACCTGCGTGCGGATCGCGTGTATTGTCGCATCCGCGCCTGACAGCGCTCCAACTCGAAACCGGTGGTGGGGGTGTCTCATAATTTTTTTCTGGTTCAGCGCAGGTGCGTTGGTGGGGATCGCGGCGAGTCTCGTCGCTATTCCCCTGTGGCGCGGCACGCTCACCCTCGGACGGGGGCGCATGCGCTACGCTCTCGCCGGCGCGTTCGTCGCGACCTTTGCAGGCGCCGCTGCGATCATCTATGTCGCGATCGGCTCGCGCCACTCACTTGCGAGCCGCCCACCTGCAGCGGCCATGGTGGCACCGGCTGCTGCTGCCTCCGCCGCCGGCGCATCCGCAAACGCATCCGCGAAGTCGATGGACGCGGAAGTCGCCGCCCTCGAGGCACGTCTGGCGCGCGATGGCGGTACGCCCTCTGACTGGACACTGCTCGCCAAGGCGTACGACTTCATGGGTCGTGCCGACGATGCGCGCCGCGCACGCGCTCACCTCGCTAACCCCGGTGCCGGCGTTGTAAGCCAGATGAGCGCGGGGGCTCTGGTGGCCGCCGCCACGGCCACCGAGACCCGCCCCGGCACTGCCGCCCCGACACCCTCGCCTGCTCCTGCCGGCGCATCGCTCGCCGAGCTCGAACAGCGCGTAAAGGGAAATCCCCGTGACGTGCAGAGCTGGCTCGCGCTCGCCGACCTTCACCGCGCACAGCATGACAACGGCGCCGCACGCGACGCTTTCGCGAAGGTCGTGGCGCTTCACGGGATGACCGCGCAGTCCTGGGCGGATTACGCGGATGTGCTCGCCTCACTCGCGGGCGGCTCGCTGGCAGGTGCCGCCGGGAGCGCCATCGACAGCGCGCTCGCTGCGGATCCCGCCAACGTGAAGGCGCTGTGGCTCAAAGCGAGCCAGGCACATGAACAACGCCATTTCGCCGACGCGCTCAGCTGGTGGAAGAAACTGCGCTCGGCACTACCGCCTAATTCGCCCGACGCACGCATCATCGATGGCAACATCGCGGAAGACAGCTCGCTAGCGGGATTGGCGCCCGCCAGCGCATCGGCCACCCCCGCATCAGCGCCGCCTGCCACAGCGGGCACCGCGGAAGTTTCCGGAACCGTCTCGATCGACACCCGTCTTGCGGATCGCGTCCAGCGTGACGCCACTCTCTTCATCTACGCGAAGGCGGCAGACTCGCCCGGACCACCGCTCGCGGTCCTGCGCACCACGGCGGCCGCGTGGCCGGTCAGTTTCCACCTGGATGATTCCATGGCCATGATTCCGTCGCGCCGGCTCTCGCAGTTCGACAAGGTGGTGGTTGAAGCGCGGATCTCGCGCAGCGGACAGGCCACCCCAACCGCCGGGGATCTCTACGTTACGAGTCCCGTGCTGCATCCGCTGGCCGGCAAGAAGCTGGCCCTGGTCATCAACCGGGAAATCGGCTGATCCTCGTGGCAGCGCGCCTTCGACCACTTCCGGATCCCGAGCAAATGCCGGAGCTGCAGGTCAGGGTGGTGCGCCTGAGCGAACTCGGCGGCAAACTTGCCCGTCCTGCGGCCGACGGTGTGTCGCAGACGGCTCCGGCCCGAG
>DASWUP010000070.1:0-9995 GCA_036401635.1 Steroidobacteraceae bacterium | reverse complement strand
CAGGACGACGGTTACGAGTTTCTCGCCTATGACATGCGCCGCGCTGCGTGGCGCAGCGTATTCGAGGACGATGCCCTGAGCGCGCGCAAGCTCCCCGATGGACTCGGCGTCAAACTCACCGTGGAAGCACGCCCCGTCGTGCTGACCCGTCCTGCGGATGCCAAGGACAAGACCCCGCAGGTCATGATCTTTTCCAACGGCGATGTGACGACTTTTGCCGCCACGGTGGAACGCGACGGCGGCCTGCGCAGCGTCACCCTCGCGCAGGACGACAAGGGTCAGGTCATCGAGCAGGCCATGGTGGAGACGAAGCGGTGAGGCGAGCGCTGCGCAGCCGCGGCTTCACGCTCATCGAAGTGCTGGTCGCGCTTGCGATCGTCACGATCGGCATGGCTGCGGTGATGGGTGCGCTGACCTCCTCGGCAAACACACTTTCCTACCTGCGTGACAAGACGTTTGCCCAGTGGGTGGCGCTCAATCAGATCGCGAACCTGCGCCTGTCCGGGCAACAGCCGCCCACCGGCAACAGCGACGGCGACAGCGAGTTTGCCGGCCGCAGCTGGCATTGGCACCAGGAGGTGGTGGGGACCCAAGTGCCGGGAGTCGAGCGTATCGACGTCAGCGTTCGCCCCGCGGACGTCAAGACTGAGGAAGACAAGGGCTGGTTCACGACACTGAGCGGCATATCGGGAGATGCGATCGGCGCGCCCAATCCCATCGTACCGACGTGGGGCTATCAGCAAATGCTGCCACCCGGCCAGCGTGGCCCCGGCGGCCAGACCCCCCTCACCGGCCCGGGCGCGGGTGCGCCGCCACCGCCGCAGCCGGTTCCCCGAAATCCGCAGGCCCCGCGGTGAGCCCTCGCGGCCGCGGGTTCACGCTGCTCGAACTGCTGGTGGCGTTGTTCATCGCCGCGATCATGTTCGCCATGGGCTACGGCGCCATCAGCCAGGCGCTCACGAGCCGGGAGTCCCTCAGGCAACAACAGGCGCACCTGCTCGAGCTGCAGACCGCGGTGCGCGTGCTGGAACAGGACTTCGTGCAACTGGCCTCGCGCCCCGTGCGCCAGGCCATAGGCGATGAGCCGGCGCAGCCCGCGTTGCAAGGCAGTGTGCCGGGCACGCAACCGATCGTCGCCTTAACCCGCGGCGGCTGGTCGAATCCTGCGGGTCTGCAGCGTCCGGGCTTGCAGCGCGTCGCCTATCTGCTCGAGAACGGCACGCTGCGGCGCGAATACTGGAACGTGCTCGATCCCACCCTCGCCAGCACCACCGTGAAGCGCGATCTATTGCAACACGTGAAAACGCTGACCATCCGCTACATGGACGTGAGCCACACATGGGTGGATCAGTGGCCGCCCGCGACCGCGACCGTGCTCGTTGGCGCTTCGCTGGAAGAGACGCTGCGCCGACGTCCTCTGGCGGTCGAGATCACGCTCGACACCGAGGACTGGGGAAAAATCGTACGCATCATCGAGGTCGCCGGATGAGCACCACCCGGCAGCGCGCGCGCCGCCGGCGGCCGTGCAACCCGCCGCGCGGGCAGCGCGGCATTGCGCTGCTGGTGGCGATCCTGCTGGTCGCCCTCGGCACCATCATCGCGGCCGCCGTGGCGTACGAGAACGCAACGACTATGCGGCGCGGCGCGGCGACCTATGCGTTCGATGAGGCGTTGTTGATCGAACAAGGCGCGGAGGCCCTGGCCGCATATGGTCTGCGACAGATCGCGCAGACTGATTCCACGCACACCTATCCGGGCCAGGGGTGGGAAAAGCCCGTCGGGCCCTTCGAGGTCGTGCCCGGCGTTATGCTCGAGGCTTCGCTCGAGGACCTGCAGGGACGGTTCAACCTCAACAGTCTGGTGAAGGACGACGGCACGCCAGATCCGATCGAGGTCGACGCTTTCCGCCAGCTGCTCGCGAGGTTGGGTCTGGAGACCAAATGGGCAGGTTATCTGATCGACTGGATTGACGCGGACACCATGCCGTCAAATCCGGATGGCGCCGAGGACAGCGTCTACATGGGTCAGACCCTGCCCTATCGCACGGCCAACCGCTACATCACCAGCACCAGCGAGTTGCTCGCGCTGCCGGGCTTCGGTCGCGACCGGTACGTGAAGCTCGCCCCTTTTGTGACCGCCCTACCGTCGGGCACGAAACTCAATGTCTGCAGCGCCCCGGGGGAAGTGCTGGATGCCTTCCTCGGCAGCGGGCACAGCGAGTTTGGCGCCGAGCCGGGGGGAATCGCCAAGAGTCGTGAGGGCACGAAGGGCTGCTTCCCAACGCTGAGCAACTACCAGGCGGCGTTCGACCCGAGGGTCTGGGCAGCCGGTGCAAGTCAGAAGTTTCAACAGAATTCCAGCTACTTCAGGTTAACGAGTTTCATCACTATTGGCAGTGCCGAATTCAACTTGTACAGTCTGCTCTACCAGGACACCGGGCAGGGCGGACAGGGCGGAAGCGGAAGCGTACGCGCCATCCAGCGCAGCTTTACGTCGGATTGATTCCTCGCGCACCGTGACACGATCGATGAGCAGCGCACCCGAAACGATGACAGGATCCGCCCATGGCTGAATGGCTGCTGCTGCGCATACCGCGCACCCCCGAGGAGCCCGCGACCTGGCTGGTGGTGGATGCGCGCGGCGCGCCGGCCGGGCCCCCACAAAGCGGTCCGCTGACGCTCGCGGCTCCCCGTGCCGCGGGACGGCGCGTGTGTGTATTGGTGCCCGGCACGGATGTGCTGCTGGCGGAGCCCGAGGTGCCCGTCAAGGCCGGTGCGAAGCTGCAGCAGCTCGTGCCCTACGCGCTCGAAGAGCAGCTGGCCGATGACATCGACGATCTGCATTTTGCCATCGGCAAGCGCGCCGGCGAGTCCTCGCGCACGCCGGTCGCGGTGGTGGCGCGCGCGCAGCTCGATGCGTGGCTTGCAGCGCTGCGCGCCAGCGGAATCGAGCCCGAGGCGATCTACGCCGAGAGCGACCTGCTGCCGGAGAATCCCGGACAGGCGGTGATGCTCCTGGATGAGGACACGGTGTTTGTTCGGCCGCCCGGCGGCTCTCCGATGACGCTGCCTGCGGATGCGCTGGTCGAGGCGCTGGAGATCGCACTCGGCGCCGCCGCGCCGGGGAGCGGCGCGCGGGGCCTCGTTCTTTACACGGGAGCGGCGGAATGGCAGCGGCATTCCGCGCAAGTCGAAGCCGCGCGCCCGCATTTCGACGGCATCAAGATCCAGCTGCTCGCCGGCGGACCCCTGGCGCTGTTTGCCCAGCAACTGCCGGTGGCTACACCGATCAACCTGCTGCAGGGCGGCTACGCTCCCGCGGCGACGCGCGCTGTCGGCCTCAGGGCCTGGCGCGTGGCGGCGATCCTGCTGGCGTGTCTCATCGGCCTGCACGTCGCGGGCAAGGTCGGGGAGCTGCAGTTGCTGAAGAATCGCGAACACCAGGTCGATGCCTCCATTCGTGACACGTTCCACAGCGCCATGCCCGGTGAACCGAGCACGCTTGATGCGCGCCGCCGCATGGAGCAACGCCTGCTCAGCGCGCGCGGCGCAGGCGGCGGTCTGCTGCCCGCGCTGCAGGCGCTGGCGCAGGCGCGCGATGCCGCACCCGGTATGAGCGTGCAGGCGCTGAGTTTTCACGCCGGCGCGCTCGACATGAAGCTCTCCGCTCCGGATGCGGCGAGTCTCGACCACGTCAGCCAGTCGCTGCGCAACAATGGCTGGCAGGCCGACCTCACCGGCGGCAATAACGTTGGCAAGGCCTACGAGGGACGCATCCAGATGCGCGCCAGCGGCACCTAGGATCTCGACCATGAAGCTGTCGTTCAATTCACTGTCGCTCGACTCCCTCGCGTCCCTCCCCGAGAGCGAGCGGCGCTTGGTCGCGGCGGGCCTCGCGCTGGCGGCGGCGATCCTCATCTTCGGTGTGCTGATTCCCCTCGACCGCAGTGTCGCGCACGCGCACGACCGGCTCGCCAAGAAGCGCGCCGATCTCACCTGGATGCAGGGTGCGGCGCCGGAACTTGCCGCCTCGGCACCACCACCTGCGGCCACGGGCGAATCGCTGCTGGTGATCATCGATCGTTCAGCGCGCGAGTCGGGGCTCGCCGGCGCGCTCGCCGGCAGCGAACCGGCCGGGCCCGGGAGCCTGTCGGTACGGCTGTCGAAGGCGCCGTTTGATGCCATGGTCGCGTGGCTCGCGCGCCTCGCCCAGCAGAACGGGGTCAGCGTCGACTCGGCCACCATCGAGAAAAGCGATGCGGTGGGTCTGGTGAACGCCGCCATCGTTCTTCGTTCGGGTTGAAGTGAAGCGAGGGATTTGGATCGCGCTGCTCGCAGCGGTCGCTTTCGCGGCCATCCTCCTCGCCCGCATGCCGGCCGCCTGGGTCATCCCGGCGGGCAGCGCGCAGGGTTCCTGCGCCAGCGTTGATGGTTCGCTCTGGAGTGGAGTCTGTACGGGCCTTACCGTGCAGCGCACGCCGGTGGGAGACGTCAGCTGGGAGCTGCACCCGCTGCGGCTGCTCTTCGGGAAGCTCGCCGCCCACATCGCCGTCACGCGCGGCGCCGCCAACCTCAATGCGGAGGTGGAGTTCGGACTCGGGCAGCGCGTCACGATGCGTGATCTCGTGGCCGACGTGCCGCTCGATCCGGCGCTGATCCCCGGACTGGCGGCGGATCTGCATGGGCGCGCGCACCTGGATCTCGCGCTGGCGCAGATCGAGCACGGCATCATCACGCAGCTTCAGGGACGCATCGAGGCGCACGATCTGGAGGATCGCAGCGGCATGGCGACGCCCTTGGGCAGCTACGTGGTGACCTTCCCCGGCGGCAGCGGCGAACCGACCGGCAAGCTCCGCGACCTCGACGGCCCGCTCGCGGTCGAGGGCACGCTGCGCCTGACGCGCGAGCCGGGCTTCGATCTCGAGGGACTGGTTGCGCCGCGCTCCGGTGCTACGCCCGAGCTCGTCAACAACATCCGCTATCTCGGCTCGCCGGATGCCTCAGGAAGGCGGCCATTCTCCCTGGCGGGGACGTTCTGACACTCGCGGAACGCTCCGAGCAGCGGAAAATACAACGCAGCCCGCACCGGTTGCGGTCCCAGTGCGCGCGTCAGGGCTACGTAGGTCGAGAGCTGCGCCTGGTAGCGCTGCATTTCCTGATCGAGAAAACTCTCGAGCCCCCCGCCCTCGTGACGGCTGGTCTTGTAGTCAATCACCCAACGCGTGCCGGTGTGGTCCACGAAAGAGCGATCGATCACGACGCTGCGCAGTCGCCCCGCGGCCAATCCGGTCAGCGCCAGCTCGCTGTGTGCCTCGCGGTGCCCGGCGCCGAGTATCCAGCGGCCCCGCTCGTCGGCGAGGGTGCGCGCCAGCGCTGTCATCACCAGGTCAGCCGCCTGCGCGCGCTCGCGTTCGGGCACTCCCTCGCGCCGCAGCTGCCGCAGCAGGGCCTCACGCTGCGCCTCGAGCTGCTCGCGGGTGGGGAGCGACGGCGCGTCCGCGAGGCGCGCCAGCAGCGCATGCACCACGGTACCGATATGACGCTGGGTTTCCCCTACCCAGCTGAACTCGGGAGGTTCGATCGACGCCCGCTCGAGCGGCAAATGCGGCAGCTGCGCGGCGGGCGGCATGTCCGGCGCGCGCCAGGCGTCGCTCAGTCGCCGTAGCGGCAACACTGGAGCGCGCGTCGCAGCCGGCGGGGGGGCCGCCGCCTGGACTTCGAAGCGCTCAGCGAGCGCCGGCCACAGGCACGCGAGCAGCGTGCGCGGCTCGGGGTCCAGGCGCCCCCCGCTCCTCACTCTCGGGGCGCCCGAGAGATGCAGCGTCTGCCGTGCGCGCGTTGCCGCGACATACATGAGGCGCTTGCGCTCGTGTGCTGCGCGCATCGTCAGCAGCCCTGCGAGAAACGAACTCAACTCGCCCTCGCCCTCCCCCCCGATGCTGGCAGCGGGCGCCACGATGAGATCACTTTCGCCGCGTTCGCGCGGCAGGTCGATCCAGCGCAGCAGGGCTCGCTCGCCTGCGCCGACACCGCGGTCGAGGCCCGGCACAAACACGTGATCGAACTCCAGGCCCTTGGCGCGGTGAATGGTCATGATCTGCACGGGGTTCGCGCCCGCGGTCTCGGTGCCGCTGTGCAGGTCCTGAAGCAGGGCTTCGAAATCCTCAGGCCCGCGCCATTCAAAGGCTGCGGCCCGCTCGGCGAGCGCGGTGAAAAATATGCGTGCGTCCTGCAGCTCCGTTCGCGGGTACGCATCCGGCGCGCCGAGCTGTACCCAGGTCGCCTCGAGCCAGTCTGCCGCCGGGCCGCTATCGCGCCGCTCCAGTGCCCCGGTCAGCACCTCGCGCACGCGCGTCACACGGACGAGGTCAGCCGGCGCGCAGCGGGCGAGGCGTGTGGAGTCGGCGAGCGCTTCCCAGATGAGTTGCGACTCCTCGGGACCGGACAGCGCCGTGAGCGTCGCCAGGCTCGCGCCACACCAGGGCGCGCGCAGCACCGCGAGCCAGGCGCTGCGGTCGCCCAGGTCGTGCAACGCGCGGGCGAGCTGCACCAGGTCGCGCACGATCGGGCGCTCCGCCAACGGCACCAGATCCACGCCCAGCACTTCCACACCGACTGTCCGGAGCGCATTGACAATCGCAACGGCGTGCGCGTGTGCCGCCACCAGCACCGCCACGCTCGCTTCCCGATCGCGGCGCCTGAGCTCGGTGATCCGCGCGGCAATCGCTCGCGCCTCAGCCATGCGGTCGCCCGGAAAGAGCCGCAGTTGCACCACCGCGTCCGCAGGCGCTGACGCCTGTACCGCCAGCCGCGCGGCCACAGCGGCGCTGAAGGCGATCGCGCCCGCGCGCAGCTCGTCGGCGGCCGGGAACACCTGCGTAAATACCCCATTGGTCCAGGCGACGAGTTGCGGCGCGGCGCGGAAATTGCGCATGAGCCGCAGCGGAATCAGTCGTATGTTACCGATGCCGTGCTCACGCGCGGTGATGAACAAGCCGACCTCCGCATCGCGGAAGCGGTAGATCGACTGCATCGGATCGCCGACGATGAAGAGCGTGCGCCCATCGCCCTCCTGCCAGGCGGCGGTGAGCGTTTCGAGCAGCTGAAACTGCGCCAGCGACGTATCCTGGAATTCATCGACCAGGATGTGTGTCAGTGCAAGGCCGGTGCGCAGCGCCAGCTCGGTGGGGAGTCCCGCGTCCATGAGCGCCTCGCGCGCCGCCCCGGTGACGTAGGTGTAATCGACGCGCCCCTGCGCTGCGAATTCAGCGTGCAGCTCGAGAGCTGCGCGCTCGAGCACGCGCGACAGTGCTGCGATCGCCGCCTCCTCCGGCTCACTCAGCGCGGCCGCCGGCAGTGCCGTCACGGCGAGCAGCATCTCGGCACTGCCGGGGACGGCGCGCAGTTCAGCGATGCAGGCCTTGAGCGCCTCGCGCGCGGCGCGCTGGGCGTACCCGGATCCGAGCAGCTCTTCGGTGAGCCGCGCACGCCAGCGCCCGCCGGTCATGGTGCTGGCGGCGAGGCGCTTCCAGGCACTGAGGTGCGTCGGCTCGCTTCCCAGCGGTCCGACGCCGGGCAGCGCTTGCGCGGCGAGCCGCAACGCGCGCGGCAGATGTTCCCTGGCCGCTGCCAGCTGACCGCGGATAATGTTGGCAAGGCTCGCGTTGACACGGGCACACAGTTCCCCCGGCTCGGTTTGCAGCACGTAGCGCAGCCAGTGGGCGCGTTGGCCCAGCATGTCTGCGAGCAGCCTCTCGACGTGGTTCCACTGGTTGTCGAGGCGCTCGAACAGCAGCTCGGTGTCGGCGCCGAGCACGGCAGCGCCCTCCGCGGCCAGGAGCGTGCGACGCGCCGCGCGGCGATACAGCTCGTGCGGCGTCTCGGTGACCCGCAACGTGCCGCCGGCGCGCGCGGCGATCGGCAGCTGGCTCGCGAGCCAATAGGTGAACGAGTCGATGGTCTGAATGCGCAGCGTCGCGGGGTTCTGCGCGAGATTCCAGCCGCGGGCCGCGGCATGCCGCACGGCGGCGTGCGAGAGCGAGCGCAACTCTGCCGCGCACGGGTCATCGGCGCCGATCTGCCCGCGCAGCGCGCGTGTCACGCGAGAGCGCATCTCGGCTGCCGCCTTGCGCGTAAATGTAATGGCGAGAATCGCGCCTGGCTCGTCCACCGTGCATAACAGGCGCAGAAACCGCTGCGTGAGCACGGAGGTCTTGCCGGATCCGGCCGGGGCCTGCAGCAGGATCGAGCGATGCGGATCGATGGCGCACTCGCGGGCCTCGGCATCGGCACGCTCCAGCTCATTCATGGGGAGCCTGCGGCAAGTCCGCGCCGCCCGCGCGCTCTGTGATCCGGCAGATGTCAATGACGTGACAGTAGTCGCAGGCTCCGGGCCTGGGATCGACGGCCGCATCGCCGGCCAGAAAGGCGCGGATCAGGCGCGTCACGATGGCCCGCCACGCATGCTGCTGCTGCGTCCACGCATCGCCCGCACCCGCCGCGCGCACCGCCCTGAGGGCGGGCAACAGGCGCGGCGCGCGCGCGATACCGTCGAAACGCACCTCGCGCGCGTTGACATTGACGGTGGCAAGTGCCACCACGTCCTCGCCGAGCGCTTGCCCGTACGCGAGCAATTGCGGATGCGACGGCCGCTCGCCGTACCAGTCGGCACTCACGCGCCGGCCGCTCTTGTAATCGAGGATCGCGCGGCCACCGCTCGCGAGGGCGTCTACCCGATCGATGCGCATGCGCAGCGTCGCCCCAGCGAGTCTCAGCAGGGCATCGCTCTCGATCGCCTCGACGCTGAACGGGGCTCGTCCGCGCTCGTATTCGCACAACCTGCGGATCAGGCGCGCGGCGCGCCGGCACTCGCGCGCTAGCGTGGGCGCCGTTTCTGCGAACATGTCCAGCTGCGTGTCCGCCGGGCGGCGCTGCCGGCGCCGCCGGGCTGCAGGACGTGCGAGTGTGGCACGCGCGGCTTCCTCGACGCTGCGCGCGATGAGTGCATCGAGCGCCGTGTCGGACTGCTTCGCGAGCGAGTGCGAGTCGCGCAGCCGCTCCCACAAGTTCTGCAGCGCCGCGTGCAGCAGCTCGCCGCGGCGGTTGGGCGGGATACCCGGCTCGGCGCTCTCGCGTCGCGTGCTCCCGAGCCGTAACTCCGCGTAGGCGCGAAACGGACACTGGTTCTGCAGATCGAGGCTCCTCGTGCCCCGGGGCAAGGGTTGCGTGGCAACCCACGGGCGTCCGGTGGCGTCGATGAGCGATTCGGTCAGACCCTCGCGATGCAGCTTCCCCGGCAACCACAGCGAGCGCTCAGGCGGCGGTTCGAACGCGGCGCCTGCGAGCAGTGGACTCGGCTGCAGCTCCAGATCCTGGGAATACACCGGCGCCGAGAGCACCAGCTCGTCGGCCCCGCGACCCCAGCCCGCCAGCAGAGCGCGTGCCTGTGCCAGGCGCCCTGCGGCGCTCGCCGCCGGCACTGCGGCGGTGAGCTGCGCGGCGAGTGGCAGGAACGGGTC
This sequence comes from Steroidobacteraceae bacterium, assembly GCA_036401635.1. Lineage (GTDB taxonomy): Bacteria > Pseudomonadota > Gammaproteobacteria > Steroidobacterales > Steroidobacteraceae > 13-2-20CM-66-19. Next base: position 478 of record DASWUP010000070.1, on the reverse strand, counting down.
CGGCTGGACCGGTTGCGGGAATACGTCGGCGTGCAGCCCCGCCACCCAGATGCCGTCGTATTGCACGACGGGGTCCGCCAGCAGCGGCGAGACGCTGATGGTCACGTCCTCATCGGCTGGCCGGAAGGCGCTGCGCGCGGCGTGTTCGTTCAGGACGCGCAGCGCCTCATCGCGCGCCAGGGATGCGACGCTGCCGCTGAGCTCTCCGAACTCCTCCAGCAGCTCATGCCAGCGCACCAGGGTCTGCTGTCCGGCGCTCTGCGCCACACGGGGTCCGGGCCAGCCGGCCGCGGCGAGCGCTGCGGTGAAGCGCTCCGACCAGATGCGCGGCGAGGCGTTGCCCTCCCCGAGCGCGGCTGCGGCGTTCACCAGCTGCGTCGCAAACTCGCGCGCCGTGGCCGAAAGCTCCGGCGGTGCAAGCTGCAACGCGCCCAGGAGCTCGCGCAGGCGCAGGCTGGGCACGGCGTGCTCGCGCAAC
>DASWUP010000069.1:0-12392 GCA_036401635.1 Steroidobacteraceae bacterium | reverse complement strand
AATCCCCAGGTCCCGAATCCCCACCTTATTTATCCGGGCGACAAGCTGGCGCTGGCGTACGGCGCCGACGGCCGGCCGCAGGTGAGCCTGGAGCAGGCCGGAGCCGTGCGCCTGGATCCGAGCCTGCGCAGCTCGGCGCTCGCCACCGCGATTCCGACCATTCCTTATTCGGCGATCGCCGCGTTCCTCTCGCGGCCGACGGTCATGACCAGCGATGAGATCCGCGACGCGCCCTATGTGCTCGCGTTCCGCGACCGGCACGAGGTCGCAGGCTCGGGCATCGAAGCCTATGTGCGCAATCTGTCGGGTGCGGAGAATGCCCGCTTCGCCATCGTGCACATCGCAGGTCCCCTGCGCGATCCGGATGACGGCAAGGTGGTCGGCTACGAGGCAATCTACACGGCCACTGCGCTGGTGCAGCGTCCGGGAAATCCCGCCAAGGCGCTGCTGATCGACCCGGCGCGCGAGACGCTGCGCGGCGATCGCTTGTTGTCCGCCGACGCCAGCGAGACCCCGGTCACCTTCACGCTGCGGGCGCCAAGTGGTGAGGTACACGGCCGCATCATCGACGTGGTCGGCGGCACCGATCTGGTCGGGCAGTACAACGTGGTGGTCATCAACCGCGGCAAGCGTCACGGACTCGAGCCCGGCAACCTGCTCGCCGTCGACCAGGCGGGGGATGTGGTGCGCGACCTGTACCGCGGCGGCCAGAACATCGGCTCAGGCAGCGCGCTGGGCACCTCGTTCGCTCCCAAGGTGAAACTGCCGGATGAACGTACCGGGACGCTGCTGGTCTTCAAGGTGTTCGATCGCGTCAGCTATGGGCTGATCGTCGGCGCCTCCGACACCATCCACATTGCCGACGTAGTGCGTAACCCGTAGCGCCCGCCGCGGCTCGTTTCCTCCTGCGCATCCGCCGCGGCGCCACCGCGGCGGATGCGTGCTTGCATGCCATTTTCGGGCGCCAGCGCGCGCCGGGCTTCCTTTATGCTCGCGTGCATGGAAGCCATCCGAGCGCGCGCGCTGTTGGCACGGGCCGCGGGCTTAAGCGCCGAGCACTTACAAGCTCTGATTGCCGCCGCGGGCGGCGAGCCGGCACGCGCGGTGGAGCCGCGCGCGACTCGCGAGGTGCAACTGCCGGCCGCCGCGCGGGCCTTCCTGGTTGCACCCGATGAGCCCACCGTGGCAGCGGACCTCGACTGGCTCGCCGCGAGCGGCGCGCACCTCCTGCTGTGCACCGATGCGGATTATCCGCCACTGCTTCGGGACACTGCCGGGGCGCCCGCGGCGCTCTACGTGCTGGGATCCGTGCCGGCGCTGGCGTCGCCGCAGCTCGCCATGGTCGGTTCACGCAACCCCACACCAAGTGGACGGGAGACGGCGCGCGCGTTCGCCGCGTGGTTTGCGCGCACCGGACTGACGGTGACCAGCGGACTGGCGGTGGGGATCGACGCCGCCAGCCACGAAGGGGCGCTGTCGGTCGAGGGGCTCACGGTGGCGGTGTGCGGCACCGGTCTCGATCGCGTCTACCCTGGCGAACACGCAGCGCTCGCCGCGCGCATCCGCGCGCACGGTGCGCTGGTGTCGGAGTTCCCGCCGCGCACCGCGCCGCTACGCCGGCACTTTCCGCGGCGTAACCGCATCATCAGCGGCCTCACCCTCGGCACGCTGGTGGTCGAGGCCGCACGCCATAGCGGCTCACTCATCACCGCGCGCCTCGCCGCGGAACAGGGACGCGAGGTGTTTGCGATCCCGGGCTCCATCCACAGTCCGGTCTCGCGAGGCTGCCACCAACTGATACGCGACGGCGCGAAGCTCGTGGAGGAAGCCGCGGACGTGCTGGCGGAGCTGCGGATTTCGTTTCCGAAAGAAACACTTACGGCCCCGTGCAGCCCCTCGGAAAAACCGCCCGCATTGGACAAGGAGTATGAAATGCTGTTAGATGCGCTCGGCTTTGAGCCCGCGACCATTGATGTTCTCGTCGCACGCACGCGCTTGGCCCCCGAGTCAGTTGCCTCGATGCTGCTGATACTCGAGCTCCAGGGGCGTGTGGCGGCTCTTCCGGGCGGCCGCTATGGCCGAATACCTTGAGTGATGACTGGCAGCGTTCTCGACATCCTGATCTACGTCTTCGACCGGTACATGCTCGATGAGACGCCGGAAGTGCCCGGGCGCGAGCATCTCGCGCGCGATCTGGAACTGGCGGGCTTCGGGCGCGCCAACGTCGAGCGGGCGCTGGACTGGCTGACCGATCTCGCCTTCGGAAACCAGCGGGCGGCGCTGCCGGAGGCGGCGCGCGAGGGCGCCGCACACCCCGGCGTGCGCATTTTTGCCGACAGCGAGCTGGTGCGCTTGTCGTCGGAGTGCCGCGGGCTGTTGTTGACGCTGGAACGCGCGCGTGTCATCACGCCGCAACAGCGCGAGATCGTGATCGAACGCATGCTGGCGCTGGAAGCCGACGAGCCCGACACCGAGCAGCTGAAGTGGGTCGTGCTCATGGTGCTCTCGAGTCAGCCCGGACAGGAGCTGGCGGTCGAGCGGCTCGGCGGCTTGGTGGCGGAATTGCGCACCAATGCTCCGCATTGAGACGCCGTGGCAGACAATCTGGTCATAGTCGAATCGCCCGCCAAGGCCAAGACGATAAAAAAGTATCTGGGGCGCGACTTCGACGTGCTCGCCTCCTACGGGCACGTGCGCGACCTCGTGCCCAAGGAGGGCGCGGTCGATCCTGACAACGGCTTTGCCATGAAGTACCAGGTGCTCGCCAAGAACGAGCGCCACGTCGATGCCATCGCGCACACCCTGCGCAAGGCGAAGGCGCTGTATCTGGCCACCGACCCGGATCGCGAAGGTGAGGCGATCGCCTGGCACCTGCAGGAGATCCTGAAGGCGCGCGGCGACCTCGACGGCAAGCAGGTGCACCGCGTGGCGTTCTACGAAATCACACGCAACGCCATCCGTGCGGCGGTCGCGCAGCCACGCGGCCTGTCGCTCGAGCTGGTCAACGCCCAGCAGGCGCGTCGCGCGCTCGACTATCTCGTCGGCTTCAATCTCTCGCCGCTGCTGTGGAAGAAGGTGCGCCGCGGGTTGTCGGCGGGACGCGTGCAGAGCCCCGCGCTGCGCATGATCTGCGAGCGCGAGGAAGAGATCGCCGCGTTCGTGGCGCAGGAGTACTGGACCATCGAGGGCGAGGGATCGCACAGCTCGCAGTCGTTTCCGCTCAAGCTCCTGGAGTATCGCGGCCAGAAGGTCGAGCAGTTCAGTTTCACCAGCGAAACCCAGGCACGCGAGGTCGAGCGCACCATTCGGGCGGCGGCCGGCGCGGCCGCCGACGGCGCCGGCGAGTTGCGCGTGCTCGCGATCGATCGCAAGCAACGCCGCCGCAACCCGGCCCCGCCCTTCACCACCTCGACGCTGCAGCAGGAGGCGGCCCGCAAGCTCGGTTTCAACGCCCGGCGCACCATGCGTCTCGCCCAGCAGCTGTACGAGGGACAGGATATCGGCGAAGGCAGCGTGGGGCTGATTACCTACATGCGCACCGACTCGGTGTCACTGGCGGCGGAAGCGGTGCACGAGATACGCGAGGTCGCCGCGCGGCTGTACGGCAAGGATGAGGTGGCGGAGGAGCCGCGCGTTTACAAGACCAAGTCGAAGAATGCGCAGGAGGCGCACGAGGCCATCCGCCCGACCGCAGCCAGCATCACGCCGGCCGACGTCGAGCGCAAGATCGAGGGCGATCTGTACCGCCTGTACGCGCTCATCTGGAAGCGCGCGGTCGCATCGCAGATGAGTCATGCGGTGTTCGACACCGTCGCCGTGGACATGCTCGCCGGGCCCGAGGGGGCGCAGCGCCACCTGCTGCGGGCCAACGGCTCAACTCTTGTCAAGCCCGGCTACATCTCGGTGTACCAGGAGGGCACCGATGACGCCAAGGCTGATGATTCCGATCAGGTGCTGCCGGCGATGAACGAGGGCGATGCGGTGCGGCTCGCCGCGCTAGCCGCCGAGCAGCATTTCACCGAGCCGCCACCGCGCTACAGCGAGGCCTCACTGGTGAAAGCGCTGGAGGAGCACGGCATCGGCCGGCCGTCGACCTATGCGACCATCATTTCGACGCTGCAGGATCGCGAATACGTCGAGATGGACAGCCGGCGCTTCGTGCCGACCGACATCGGCAAGATCGTCAACCGCTTCCTCACCCATCACTTCCATCGCTACGTGGAATACGGCTTCACCGCGGCGATGGAAGACGAGCTGGATGCCGTGTCGCGCGGCGAGGAAGAGTGGACTACGCCGCTCGACAAGTTCTGGAAGCCGTTCATCCGCCAGGTCGAGAAGATCGAGAAGACCGTCACGCGCGAGCAGGTCGCGCAGGCGCGCGAGCTCGGCAAGGACCCGGCCACCGGCAAGCCCATCACCGTGCGCATGGGCCGCTACGGCCCGTTCGTGCAGATCGGCACCAAGGACGATGAGGAGAAGCCGCGGTTCGCGGGCCTGCGCCCCGGTCAGAAGATGGATGCGGTCACGCTCGCGGACGCGATGGAACTGTTCAAGCTGCCGCGCACGCTCGGGGAAACGCCGCAGGGCGATGCGATCGTCGCCAACGTCGGGCGTTTCGGTCCGTATGTGAAGTACGGTAGCAAGTACGCCTCGCTGAAGGAAGACGACCCGTACACCGTGACGCTCGAGCGGGCGCGCGAGGTAATTCGCCTGAAGCAGGAAGCGGATGCCAATCGCATCATCCAGGACTTCGCCGCGGAGGGCATCCAGGTGTTGAACGGCCGCTACGGACCGTACATCACCGATCGCAAGAAGAACGCAAAGATCCCCAAGGAGCGCGACCCGAAGGCGCTCACGCTCGAGGAATGTCGTGCACTGCTCGCGGCCGCGCCGGAACGCGGCGGACGATTCGGACGCTGGGGCCGGGGCAAGCGTGCCGCGGCGCCCGCCGCCGGCGACACCGCGCCGGGTTCACCGGCAGCCGCGCCCGCGCCTTCCGCGCCGGGCGGCACCGGCACGAAGAGAGCCGCGCCGGCTGCCGCGGCAAAACCCAAGGCCACTGCCCGAGCCGGCCGCAAGCCGCGCGCGCGCACCAAGGCAACAGGCAGAAAGAGCGCCGCTGGCAAAGCGCGCGCCGCAGCCGCCGCGCCGCCCGGCAGTGTGCGCCGCGTGAAGTAGCGGCGGCTTGCCTTCTTTAGGCGGCGGCCGCCAGAAACCCGTCAATCGCCGCCACGCATTGCGGCTCATCGAGCAGCGGCGCATGACCGCGATTGGCCACCGTCAGTACTTCAAGGTCGGGCTTCACGCGCTGCATGCGCTTGAGCGTCGCCGCGCTCAGGATGTCCGAGTGCGCGCCGCGGATAGCGAGGATCGGCACGCGCGCGAGCGCACCCCACAACGGCCACAGGTCCGGCGCGGCTGCGGAGGTGTTGCGCAGCGGCACGCCGATCAGCGGATCGGCGTCCGCTTCCGGCACTCCCTGCGCGTTGGCGCGATAACTGAGGCGCACGATCTCCTGCCAGCGCGCATCGCTCAAGTCCGGCCATGCGGAACCATAGGCGCTGCGGACCTGCGCGAGCGCTTCGGGCCAGCTGCGTACCGGAGCGGCCTTACCGGCGTAGCCACGGATGCGCTCGAGCCCGACCGGGTCCACTTCGGGGCCGACGTCATTGAGCACGATGGCTGACACGAGCGTAGGCTGCGCGGCCGCCAGCAGCATCGCCATCAGACCGCCCATGGAGGTGCCAATGATCCTCACGCGCTCGGCGCCGAGACCGGCGAGCAGCGTCAGCAAGTCCTTGAGATAAACCGGGATCTGGTAGTTGTTGAAATTCGGATCGCGGGCCGAGAGACCGCGGCCGCGTACATCCGGCACGATGACGCGGTAGCGTGCCGCGAGGTGCCGGGCCAACTCCTCAAAGTCGCGGCTGTTGCGCATCAGTCCGTGCAGGCACAGCACCACCGGCGCGTTGCTGGCCGGGCCCGCATACAAGCGACTGTAGAGCTTCAAGCCATCGTGGCTGTCGAACCAGTACTCGGCCACTTGTCGTGCGCCCCCCAAATTAGGATCTTGCCGTTGGCAGTTGCGGATGGTGCGCACCCCCGCAGGTCCGGCGCCAGCGCACAACGGCACGCGCGTAACTGGCGAGCGTGAGCCAGATCGGCTATATCACGCAGCCGGAAATGAAGTATCGCCACAGCTTCCACGCCGGCAACTTCGCGGACGTGCACAAGCACGTGACGCTGCTGACGCTGCTCACGGCGCTGAAGAAGAAGGACAAGGGCTTCCTCTACCTTGATACGCATGCCGGTCGCGGCAGCTACGATCTGTCGAGCCCATCGCCCGAAGCGGCCGCCGGCATCGGGCGCTTCGCGCTCGCCGCGCACACCGCGGCGGAGTTGCGCCAGTACGCCGCGCTGCTCGAGCAGTTGCGCAGCCGCCACGGGCAGCGACATATGTATCCCGGTTCGCCGCTGATCGCGGCGAATGAGCTGCGGTCTCAGGATCGCGCGGTACTGATCGAGGTCCTGGGAGCGGAAGCGCGCGCCCTGCAAGCGTCGCTGGCCGCACTGGCGCAGGAGCGCAGGGACGGCCCGCGCACTGTACGGGTCGAGCGCGGCGATGGCTTCGAGCGGTTGCGGGCGTGGTTGCCGCCGCAGGAGCGGCGCGGGCTCACCTTCATCGATCCACCCTACGAGCAGACGCAGCAGGACTTCGGACACGTCACGGCAGCACTTGCCGAAGGATTGCGCCGCTTTCCCACCGGCGTGTTCGCGGCCTGGTATCCGATCAAGGACGAGCGCAGCACCGTCGCCTGGCGGGCCGCCTGCGCGCCCGCCCTGCCGGCGCAGACGCTGCTGAGCGAGTTGTGGCTGTATCCGCGCGACTCGCGGGTCGGGCTCAACGGCTCGGGAGTACTGATCGCGAACCCGCCCTACCTCACGCTCGAACGCATGGCCGTCTGGCTGCCGCAGCTGCAGGCCTGCCTGGCGCTGGGCCCGGCCGGAGGCAGCAGTGTGCGGATGCTGTCACAATCCTCGCCATGAACATCGCCACCGCCCAGTACGGCCTCGTCGGCCATCCGGTCGGCCACAGCCTCTCGCCGTTCATTCACGGCATGTTTGCCCGCGAGACCGCTCAGGACATGAGCTACCGCCTGTACGACGTGGCGCCCGGGGAGTTTCGCAGGCACGTGCGCGCGTTCTTCGCGCAGGGCGGCCGCGGCCTGAACATCACCGTGCCTCACAAGATCGCGGCCATGGATGTGGCGCACGAGCTGACGACCCGGGCCGCGCAAGCCGCCGCGGTGAACACGCTCGCGGCGCAGGCCGCCGGTATCCTCGGCGACAACACCGACGGTGCCGGCCTGGTGCGCGACCTGCGCGACAACCTTGGAGTAGTCGTTACCGAGCGCCGGGTGCTCATCGTCGGGGCGGGCGGCGCGACACGCGGGGTGCTGGGCCCGCTGCTGGGACTGGGACCTGCGGTGGTGGTGGTAGCCAACCGCACCCCGGAGCGTGCCGAGGCGCTCGCCACGGCGTTTGCCGAGCTGGGAGCGATCAAGGGCGTCGGCTTCGCACAGGTCGACGGCGCACCGTTCGATCTGATCATCAATGCGACATCCGCAAGCCTCTCCGGAGACCTTCCTCCCTTCCCGGAGGGGGTCATCGGTCCGCAGACGGTGTGCTACGACCTGGCCTACGGCAGGTCCGCGACCGCGTTCCTCGAGTGGGCCACACGGCTCGGCTGCGCACGGGCGCTGCAGGGCTGGGGCATGTTGGTGGAGCAGGCCGCCGAGTCGTTTTGTCTGTGGCGCGGCGTGCGTCCCTCGACCGCGCACGTGCTGGCGGCGCTCAAGGTGCGCGGCGCGAGCGCCTGAGGATTCAGCCCATGGTGACGAATTCTTCCGCACTGGTCGGATGAATCGCCACCGTGTCGTCGAAGTCTTTCTTGGTCGCGCCCATGCGCACCGCGACCGCAAACCCCTGCAGCATCTCGTCTGCGCCCGATCCCACGACGTGCAGGCCGACAATGCGCTGCTGCGGGCCCGCAGTCACCAGCTTCATGTGACAGCGCGCCTTCGCCGTGGTAAGGGCGTGATAGAGCGGCATGAAGCTGGATCTGAACACGGTGACGTTGGCGGCGCCGTAGCGCTCACGTGCCGCCTTTTCCGTGAGCCCGACAGTGCCGATTGGCGGACGCCCGAAAATCACCGTCGGAATGTTCTCGTAATCCAGATAGCGCTCGCTCTGGCCGCCGAACAGCCGCTCACCCAGGCGCCTGCCGGCCGCGATCGCCACCGGCGTCAGTTGCGCGCGGCCCGTCACGTCCCCGATGGCATGAATCCCGGCCGCGCTGCTCGCCTGATACTTGTCAATGGCAATGTAACCGGAACCATCGAGCGCCACCCCGGCGCGCGCGAGCGCCAGATCCTCCACCGCCGCCGCACGTCCGATCGCCCACAACACGCAATCGAACGGACCCGGACGCCTGCCGTCGCGCGTTGCGAGCTCGAGAGCCCCGTGGGCGCCGCGCGCCAGCGCCGCGGGTGAGGCGTGTATGACGATGTCCACGCCCTCATCGCGCAGGATCGTCAGCGTCGCCTCTCCGAGCATGTCGTCGAAAGTCTTCAGCGCCGTGTCGCCGCGCAGCACCAGCGTGGTCTCGGCCCCCAGTCCGGCGAAAATGCCGCTGAGCTCGATGGCGATGTAACTGCTGCCCACGACCGCGACGCGCTGCGGTCGTGCCACGAGCTCGAAGAAGCCGTCGGAGGTGATGCCGAGCTCGACGCCTGGAATGGCCGGCAGGCGCGGGCGACCGCCAGTGGCGATGATGATCTGGTCGGCGCCAAGCCGGCGCCCCGCGGCCGTGACGGTGCGCGCATCGACAAAGCTCGCCCGGGCGCGCACCAGCTCGACGTTGCGCCGCGCCAGGTTGGCGGCGTACAGATCGTTCAGTCGCAGGATGTACGTGTCGCGCTTCACTTTCAGCGACGCCCAGTCGTGCCCCGCGATATCGAGCTGGAATCCGTAGTCCGTGGCATCGTGCAGCGCGCCGCCGAGATCGGCCGCGTTCCAGGTGATTTTCTTCGGTATGCAGCCGAGGTTGACGCAGGTACCTCCGAGGCGGCCGGATTCCACCAGTGCCACCCGCGCGCCGTATTCGGCAGCGCGTTGGGCTGCGGCCAGCCCGCCGCTGCCGCCGCCGATCACCACCAGGTCGAATTTGTCGCTCATACACCCTCGAACGCCTGTGACCTATGTTATCTCTGACGAGCATCCCGACTTCGGCAAATTGATTAAGGTCCCGTTGGAGAGCACCGATCTTGACCTCCAGCGCGCCTTGACGTTCTGAGAGCTCGGTCGCCTTTGCCAGGAGCAGCGCGCGCTGCTCGGACGGCGTGCTGTCGTTGATGATCGCAGCCTGCGTCGAGGCGCCGCTTCCATCCCCCTGCGCCGCGCGCTTCCGAAGGCCGCTACAATGGCGCTTACTTCACGCCGCGAGACCGCATGGAAAATCCTCTACTCGGCCAGGAACCCCTGCCGCAGTTCCTTGAGATCCGTCCTGAGCACGTCGAGCCGGCGCTGCGGGAAGTGCTGACGCAGAACCGCGCGCGCATCGAGGAACTCGCCTCGCTCTCGATACCCACCTTCACGACGCTCATCGAGCCGCTGGAGGAGCTGCAGCATCGCGTTTCGCGCACCTGGTCGCCGGTGAGTCACCTGAACGCGGTGCTGAACTCCGATGCTCTGCGCAGCGGGTACAACGCCTGCCTGCCGCTGTTGTCCGCCTACCAGACCGACCTGGCGCAGAGCGAGCCGCTGTTCCGGGCCTATCGCACCATCGCCGAGCAGGAGGGCGCCGCGCTCGCCCCGGTGCAGCGCCAGCTGATCGAGCACGCGATGCGGGACTTTCGCCTCGCCGGAGTGGGCCTGCCGGTTGAGCGCAAGGAGCGCTTCAAGGCGGCGATGCTCGAGCTCACGCAGCTGCAGGCAAAGTTCGAAGAGAACGTGCTCGATGCCACCAACGGCTGGACCTGGCAGGTCGCGGATGCGCAGGAGCTGCGCGGACTGAACGACATGCTCGTCGAGCAGGCACGGCGCCGCGCGCACGAGCGGGGCGTGGCGGGCTGGATCCTCAGCCTCGACCAGCCGACTTACGTGGCGGTGGTCACCGACGCGGAATCGGAAAACCTGCGCCGCGCCTTCTACGAGGCGTGGATGACGCGCGCATCGGATTCCGGCCCGAGCGCCGGCCGCTGGGACAACTCGGCGGTGATGGAGGATATCCTGCGGCGGCGTCACGAAGCGGCGCGACTGCTGGATTTTCGCAATTACGCGGAGTACGCGCTCGCCACCCGCATGGCGCACAGCGTCGATGAAGTGCTGCAGTTCCTGCACGAACTCGTGCGCGCGGCCCGCCCTGCGGCGCTGGCGGAATTTGCCGAGCTCGAAGCGTTCGCCGGCCGCAAGCTCACCGCCTGGGACGTCGGCTTCTACGCCGAGCGGCTGCAGCGTGCGCGTTTCTCGGTGTCCCAGGAGGAATTGCGGCCTTACTTCCCGCTGCCGCGAGTGCTGACCGGACTGTTCGAGGTCGCCGAGCGGCTGTTCGGCGTGCGCATCGGCGCGCGCGCCGGTGCGCCGGCGTGGCACCCGGACGTGCGCTTCTTCGACATCACGGGCGCCGCAGGCGATGCGGTCGGCAGCTTCTATCTCGACGCCTACGCGCGCCCCAACAAGCGCAGTGGCGCGTGGATGGACGAGTGCGTCGGCCGCAAGCAGCTGCCAACGGGTGCGGCGCTGCCGGTCGCCTACCTGGTGTGCAATTTCCTGCCGCCCGGCCCGGAGCGGCCGGCACTGCTCACGCACGATGATGTGCTCACTCTGTTTCACGAGTTCGGCCACGGCCTGCACCATCTGCTGACGCGCGTCGACTACCCGAGCCTCGCCGGCATCAACGGCGTGGCCTGGGACGCGGTGGAGCTGCCGAGCCAGTTCCTGGAGAACTACGCCTGGCACCCGGAGGTTCTGCAACGCATCTCGGGGCACTTCCACAGCGGCGCGCCGCTGCCGGCGGAAACGCAGTCGCGCCTGATCGCAACTCGCAGCTTCCACGCGGGGCTGCAGATGATGCGGCAGCTGGAGTTCGCCCTGTTCGATTTCCGCATCCACACCGAGTATTCGCCCGAGCGCGGCGGGCGCGTGCTGCAAGTCCTGCGCGAGGTCAGGGGCGAGGTGGCGGTCGTGCCGGTGCCGGAATGGAACCGCTTTCCGAACAGCTTCGGCCACATTTTCGCCGGCGGGTACGCCGCCGGCTACTACAGCTACAAGTGGGCGGAGGTGTTGGCGGCGGATGCCTTTGCCGCCTTCGCGGAACGCGGTGTGTTCGACCGCCCGACCGCGCAGCGCTTTCTGGACGCGATCCTCAGCCGCGGCGGCAGCCGTGACGCCCTCGAGGCGTTCATCGAATTTCGCGGCCGCCGGCCGGACGCGGCGGCGCTGCTGAAGCAGCACGGCATTCTGCCTGCGGGGCGCGCCGCGTGAGGCTGAAGCTCAGCGCGCGCCTGCCGGCACCGTTGCTGCTGCTGTGCGCCCTAGCGGCGCCGGCGGCGCGCGCCGAGACCCTGTATGTCATCGAGCAACTGGTCGTTGCTATCAACAGTGCGCCGGACGGCAGTGGCGAGCGTGTCGCCTCCATCAAGAGCGGCGATCGCGTCGAAGTCCTCGAGCGCTCGGGAGCTCAGATCCACGTGCGCACGGCAGGCGGCAAGGATGGCTGGATCAGGGTGAGCTACCTGTCGGCCGATGAGCCGTTGCGGCCGCGGCTCGCGGAACGCACGGCGGAAGTGGCACGCCTCAGGGAGGATGTGAGCCGGCTGCAGGCGCAGCTCGGCGCGGCGCGCACCACCGCGGGCGCAGCACCCAGCGCGGGCGCCGCCGTCTCACCGTCCGCGGCACCGGCACCGGCGGCCACCGCCGCGGAGTCCGGCAGCCCCCCGCAGAGGGCGTTGTTTGTCAACACCGCGGACGACAGTCCCCGGGCGCCGGACGAGAGTCCCCGGCGGGTGTGGCCGTGGGCACTTGGCGCCGCGCTCCTGGCACTGTGCGTCGGGTTTGCGCTCGGCGCTCTGGTGCTCGACCGGCACATCCGCCGCAAGTACGGCGGCCTGCGCATCTACTAAGGCGCGCCGAGCGCCCTTCCGATCACGCCCCGGTCATCGCGGATTCAGCCCGCCCTCCTGACGCCCAAGGTCAAGGATCCGACCCGTTGGGCTTGGGATCCCAAAGTGTGCGCCGCGTCGCTTGCCCCGGAGCCGGAACTGCCTAGACTGTGCTTTAAGCCACTTGTCAGGCCCCTCAGGGTTACCGAGTAGCTTTCCTCAACCATGAGC
>DASWUP010000068.1:0-2662 GCA_036401635.1 Steroidobacteraceae bacterium | reverse complement strand
GGGCAAGAACTATTTCCCGTCCAACATCCAGGGATTGCCCACCTGGTACGAGATCCGCATCACCCGCGACGGCTACGTGGCGCGCTCCGGCCAGATCGATCTCATGGTCGCCATGAACGCCGAGACCTACGCGCGCGATGTGAAAGAGATCGCCCCGGGCGGCTACCTCGTCTACGACTCCACCTGGCCGCGGCCCGCGCTGCTGAAGCGCGAGGACATCACGGTGATCGGGGTGCCGCTGGCGCGCCTTTGCAACGAGAACTTCAACGGCGTGCGCACGCGCATCCTGATGAAGAACATCTGCTATGCCGGCGTGCTGGCGGCGCTGCTGGACCTGGATCTCGCGCGCATCCGCGAGCTGCTGGCGCAGACTTACGCCAAGAAGCCACAGCTGGTGGACAGCAACATGAAGGCCATCCAGCTCGGCTACGACTACGCGCGTGAGAACTTCGCCTGTCCCCTGCCGCTGCACGTAGAGAAGATGGAGCGCACCGCCGGCCACATCATGATCGACGGCAATACCGCCGCCGCCCTGGGGTGCCTGTTCGCCGGCGCCACGGTGGCGGCCTGGTACCCGATCACCCCGTCCACCTCCCTCATGGACGCCTTCAAGATGTTCGGCGATCGCCTGCGCGTGGATCCGGCCACGGGGCGCAGGAACTTCGCCTTCATCCAGGCGGAAGACGAGCTGGCGGCGATCGGCATGGTGATCGGCGCCATGTGGAACGGCGCGCGCGCCTTTACCGCGACCTCCGGCCCCGGCATCTCGCTCATGAACGAGTTCCTCGGGCTTGCCTACTACGCCGAAGTCCCGGCGGTGGTTTTCGACATCCAGCGCGTCGGGCCTTCCACCGGCATGCCCACCCGCACGCAGCAGGGCGACCTCATGCTGTGCGCCTATGCGTCGCACGGCGACACCCGTCACGTGTGTCTCTACCCGGCCAATCCCGAGGAATGCTTCTACATGGCGGTGCAGGCCTTCGACCTCGCCGAGCGCCTGCAGACTCCGGTCATGGTGATGTCGGACCTGGACATCGGCATGAACGACTGGATGTGCCCCGATTTGAAATGGGACGACAGCTACCGGCCCGATCGGGGCAAGGTGCTCAGCAAGGAGGAGGTCCTCGGGCTCGAGAGGTTCTACCGCTTCATCGACAAGGACGCCGACGGCATCACCCCGCGCACCCTTCCCGGCGTGCATCCCAAGGCGGCGTACTTCGCGCGCGGCTCCGGACACAACCAGTTCGGCGCCTACACCGAGGACGCGACCGACTACCAGGTGGTGCTCGACCGCCTCGTCAAGAAGTGGGCGACCGCCAAAAAGCTCGTGCCACGCGCGCTGATCGATGCCACTGCCGGCTCGCGGGTGGGCATCGTGTCCCTCGGCAGCTGTGACGGGGCGATCCGCGAGGCGCAGGACGTGCTCAGGGCGCGGGGTGTCGGCGTGGACTACATGCGGGTGCGCGCCTTTCCGTTCAGCGAGGACGTGGACAAGTTCCTCGAGGCGCACGAGCTGCTGTTCGTGGTCGAGCAGAACCGCGACGCGCAGCTGCGCTCGCTGCTCACGCTCGAGAGCGCGGTGGACAAATCGAAGCTGCGCTCGCTCCTGCATTACAACGGGCTGCCCATCTCCTCGGCGTTCATCGTCGAGGGCGTGCTCGCCGAGCTGCAGCCGGGCCGGCAGGCGCAGCCCAGGGACGCCGCCCATGGTTAGCCGCCGCCACACACCGCCGCTGCGCAGCGCACGGCACTGAGCGAGAATCTCATGACCTTCATCGCCAAGCCCAAAGTCGCGCACCCCTCGCTGCCGAAGAATGCGCTCGGGTTCACGCGTCGCGATTACGAAGGGGCGCTGTCGACGCTGTGCGCCGGCTGCGGCCACGACTCCATCACCGCCGCCATAGTGGAAGCGAGCTGGGGCCTGGCGATCGAGCCGCAGAACATGGTGAAGCTGTCAGGCATCGGCTGCTCCTCCAAGACCACGGCCTACTTCGTGAGCGGCGGCCACGGTTTCAACTCCGTGCACGGCCGCATGCCCTCGATCGCCATGGGCGCGAATGCCGCCAACCGCACGCTCACCTACATCGGGGTGTCGGGCGATGGCGATACGCTCTCCATCGGGCTCGGACAGTTCTGCCACGCCATCCGTCGCAACCTCAACATGCTGTACATCATCGAGAATAACGGCGTGTACGGGCTCACCAAGGGACAGTTCTCGGCCTCCGCCGACATCGGCACGAAGGCGAAGAAGGGCGAGGTCAACTTCCAGCCGCCCATCGACCCGGTGCTGCTGGCGATGACCCTCGGCGCGACGTTCGTGGCGCGCAGCTTCTCGGGCGACAAGGAGCAGCTGGTGCCCCTCATCCAGGCGGGGCTCAGGCACCAGGGCTTTGCGCTCATCGATGTGCTCTCCCCGTGCGTGACTTTCAATGACCATGAAGGTTCCACCAAGAGCTACGCCTACACGCGTGAGCACTACGAGCCGGCGGTGCACGCGGACTTCGTGCCGCTGGAGCGCGAGATCATCGCTGACTATGGTCCCGGGGAAACACTGCCGGTGCTGATGCACGACGGCAGCCGCATCGTGCTGCGCAAGCTCGAGCGCGCGTACGATCCGACCAACCGCGCCACCGCCGCCGCCCAGATCCAGGAGCGCATGAAG
>DASWUP010000067.1:0-4693 GCA_036401635.1 Steroidobacteraceae bacterium | reverse complement strand
GCGCAGACCTATTTCAATATCAACGGCGCCGCTTACACCGGCGCGGCGGGACTCACCGCCATGGCGTCGCTGCCGCAAAACACACCGACCGCCGCCTACGGTACGCTCGGGGATCTGTCCGGCATCACGCCCGGCTTCCGTGCCACCGCGGTGTATGTCGGTACCAGCCTCGAGAGTCCCCTCGCCGACCACCTTACCGGCGTCGTCAGCGCTCGTAGCGGCGACACCCTGACCGTACATGGCGCGAGCCTCCTCACGCGCGTCGGCGCCACCAAGTTCGTGAACAATGCCACGGTCACGCTCGGCAGTGGTACGGTGGTGAGCGAGGATGGGGTCGCGGTGAGTGGCCTCACTCCCCTGTCCGTTTCCGTAGGCCAGCAACTTGAGGCGTCCGGTCAGGGCGCCGTCGACACTTCCGGCAATGTCACCCTGGACGCCTCCGCAGGCCAGGTGCGCCTCGCCGCGACCCGCATCTGGGGCACGCTCAACTCGGCGACCGCGGGCAGCGCCTCGCTCAACGTCCTGTCGATCGGCAACTTCGCGCCTGCCGGTTTCAACTTCGCTGGCACCGGTGCCGGTGGTCAGACTGCCAACCCAAGCGCTTACGCGCTGAACACCGGCTCGCTCGACCAGAGCGCCACCGCTCCGGGCACGCTGCTACAGGTCGACGGCATCGTCAACGCGTTCGGTGTCGCGCCTCCGGATTTCACCGCTACCGCCATCAGCGCGGGCAGCGCCACCGAGCAGCGGCTGGTGGTTGAGTGGATCAACGGTGGCGCGACCGCGCCCTTCACCAGCGCCAGCACTGCGGGCCTGGTCGTGGATCTGAACAATGCCAACCTCGGGACCATCCACTCCATCCGCACCGGGCCCGCGGCGCTCGATCTGAAGTCGCTTGCGGCCAGCCCGCTGATCACGACCGTGGGGGCCGCTCAAAGCAACCTGCGGCTGGCGATCGGCAGCATCACCCCGTCCACCGGGATGTCGGTATTCAACAGCGTCACCGGCTTTGCCACCGCGCTGTCCTCCACCTTCAACGGCACCAACAAGATTTACCGGCTGGTCGCGGTCGGGCGATACGACAGCACCACCAACACCTTCGTCGCCTCGCGCATCAGCGTGGCCCTGCAGGAGTAGACGGCGTCGGCTGGCGCCGGGAGATCGCCCATGCCCTGGAAGCGCCGTCCGTTCGGCAGCGATGATCTCGCACGCGCGCTCAATATCGCCGATCTGCGCGAGATTGCCCGGCGCCGCGTGCCGGGCTTCGCCTTCGAGTACGTTGAGGGCGGCGCCGAAGACGAGGTGACGCTGCGCGGCAATCGCGAAGCCCTGGAGCGCTTGCGGCTGATCCCGCACACGCTGGTCGACACCTCCGCGCGCCATCAGCGCGTGGCACTTTTCGGGCGCCCCGCCAATGCGCCTCTGGTCATCGCCCCCACGGGGTTAAACGGCATGCTGCACCCGCAAGGGGATCTGGCGCTGGCGCAGGCGGCCGCCCGGCTCGGCGTGCCGTACACGTTGAGCACCATGTCGACTACGCGTCTCGAGGAGGTCGCCAACCGCGCCGGCGGACGGCTGTGGATACAGCTCTACGTGCTGAAAGAGCGCGCCATCGCGCGCGATATCATGCAGCGCGCCGGGGCGGCGGGTTACGAGGCGCTGGTGTTCACCACCGACGCCAATGTCTTCGGCAACCGTGAATGGGACCAGCGCAGCTATCGCGCCCCGGGCAAACCCACGATCCGCACCCTTCTCGACATACTGCGGCACCCGCGCTGGCTGATGCAGGTCTTCGGAAGCCACGGCATGCCGCGCTTTCGCAATCTCGAGGCCTACCTGCCGCGGTCCTCTGTCACTGCGATCGGCGGCAGTACGGTGATTCCACCGCTGTTCGATGCGACCATCCACTGGGATGACATCACGTGGATCCGGCAGCTGTGGCGCGGCCGGCTCCTCATCAAGGGGGTGCTGAGCGTGGCGGACGCCGAGCGGGCTGCCGCCTTGGGCTGCGAGGGTATCGTGATAAGCAATCACGGCGGGCGGCAGCTCGACTCCTGTGTCGCGCCGATCGAGGTATTGCCGCAGATCGTGCGTGCGGTGGGCGAGCGTCTCACCATTCTCATCGACAGCGGCTTTCGCCGCGGCACAGACATCGTCAAGGCACTCGCGCTCGGTGCGCAGGCGGTGATGCTCGGGCGCGCGACGCTCTACGGCCTGGCCGCGGGCGGTGAGCCGGGTGTGGAGCGCGCGCTCGGCATTCTGACCGGCGAAATCGATCGGGTCCTCGGTCAGCTCGGCTGTAATTCCGTCGCGGAGCTCAACCCGCAGCAGGTGCGCGGGGCCTGATCGGCGGCCAGTGGCAGCCCCGCGCCCGGGACTTCAGCGCTCGCGGAACTAGCGCTGCGGGGACTTCAGCAACTCCTCTAGATACTGCTTCCATAGCAGCGCATAGGTGTGCGAGCCATGCCCATGCGTGCGCTCACTGAACGGAATCAGGATTGCACGGCCGTGCGGCACGCGCTTGATCTCGCGCTCCAGGATCTGCAGCTCGGGCGGATTGATGAGATCGTCCGCCGAGTTGATCGCGAGCAGCGGCGCCTCGATCTTCTCCAGCGCCGGCCCAGGATCATAGTCGTGCGAGGCATCGAAGGCGTACAGGATGTCGTTGGCATCGTCCGACTTCAAATGCTCGTTCACGTACGCGTCGATCACCTGATCCGCCCGTGCGCGTGTCGGCGCCTCCTGTTGTCGCAGCACCGGGTTGCCGCCCACGAGCCAGGTCATCTCGATGGCGGTTCTGAGCGAGGGTGGCTGCGTGCGGTACTCTCCGCCCTGCCAGCCCGGATCGTTGCGGATGGCATCGATGATCAGGCGCCGCCACACACGGTTACGGCCCGACACCTGCGTAGGCAAGCTCGCGAGCGGCATGAGCGTATCCATGAACTGCGGGTGCTGCTCACCCCACAGCCAGGTGTGCATGCCGCCCATGGAGGTGCCCATCACGAGGCGCGCGTGGTTGACGCGCAGGCCCTGCGTCAGCAGTCGGAACTCCGCCTCGACCATGTCGCGATAGCCGTAGTGCGGAAAGCGCGCGTGCAGCCCGTCGCTCGGCTTGCTGGACTTGCCGTGACCGATGCCGTCGGAGAGCACGATGAAAAAGCGCGCGGCATCCAGCGGCTGCCCCGGCCCGAACAACTCGCCCGCGAATTCCGCTCTCACCAGACTCGCGCCGCTGCCGCCGGTGCCATGCAGGATCAGGACGGCGTTGCGCACGACGCCGTGCGCGTCCGCGCGCGCCGTACCGAACGTGCGGTAATGGAGACGCAACTCGGGCAGTGACTCACCGGAGGTGAACCTGAAGTCCTTGATCAGGAAGTCACCCTGTGTCGCGGGCGGATAGCTCGCCCCCGAGGCGCGCCCTGCAAGCAACCCCGCCACCACACTCGCCGCAACCACAGCTGCGGCGATACCCCACGGCCTTTTCACGCCGCGCGGCTCTTCAGTCGCCGATCACGCGCTCGAGCATGCGGGGGGCGATCGATCACGAGACCCCTCCTGCGCAGAAGACCGCTCCGGCGCCTGCCCGCTCGCGCGGGCCGGCGCCGGATGGGCGCAGGGGTTCACGCCGCCAGCGTGCCTTTTTGCTTGGCGCTGTTCGTGGCGATCAGGTCCATGAGCGCCGGCGACAGGCAGTCATGCGGCTCGAGCCGCAACTCCTTGAGGCGCGCGCGCACCTCGCCCATGCGCGCCGGCGGAAAACCCGACTCGATGATCGAGGAGACGAACGCCCCGAACTCCGGAGCCGACCAGCCGCGGTCCTTCGACAACTCGGTGTGCACGAAATCGAAGCCGTAGAAGGGGTGATTCTTGTTCTCGATGCGCCCGTACATATGCACGCCGCAGCCGCTGCACGCATAGCGCTGGATCGGTGCCTTCTCGTCCACGATCTTGAGCTTGTGCGCATTCGCGCTGACGTTGAGCTTGTCGCGTCCGATGACTGCCACCATGGAAAACAGCGCATCCTTGGGTTTCCAGCATTTGGTGCAGCCACAGACGTGATTGAACGCCGTGTTGCCCTTCAGACTCACCGTCACGGGTGAGGAACTGCACATGCAGGTGAGCGTGCCACCCGCAAAGTCGCTCGCGCCGGGCTTAACGCCGCCATCGACGGCCGGATGAATCGCAGTAGCCATGATGTTCTCCTGGTTTGCGTTTGAGCGTCAGTGTTGAAGCGGTGTGCGCCCCAAACGGGCGCAGCGCCTTCAGAAGGTCACCACCGAGCGGATCGACTCGCCCTTATGCATGAGATCGAAGGCGTCGTTGATCTTCTCCAGCGGCATGACGTGCGTGATCAGCTCGTCGATGTTGATTTTTCGGTCCATGTACCAGTCGACGATCCGCGGCACGTCGCTGCGGCCACGCGCGCCGCCGAACGCCGTACCCTTCCACACCCGACCGGTGACCAGCTGGAACGGCCGGGTCTTGATCTCCTGCCCCGCCCCGGCGACGCCGATGATGACCGACACGCCCCAGCCGCGGTGGCAGCACTCGAGCGCCTGGCGCATGAGCTCTACGTTGCCGACGCACTCGAAGCTGTAATCGGCACCGCCGTCGGTCAGGGTCACCAGATGCTGTACCAGATCCCCGCCGACTTCCTTGGGATTCACGAAGTGCGTCATACCGAAGCGCTCGG
>DASWUP010000066.1:0-9371 GCA_036401635.1 Steroidobacteraceae bacterium | reverse complement strand
ATTCTCGTTGCGAAGTCGGCGCTAAGCGCGTGTTCCGTCAGCGCAACGGTCAAGCGTGGCGGTGAGCGCGCGCGGGCTTACCTTTCAGCGCATCAGGATCAGAACCGCCTGGATGGCGATGATCGCCCACAGCGGCGACAGGTCGAGCCCCGCGACCGCCGGGATCACCCGCCGGATCGGCCGCAGCACCGGTTCGCACAACGTCGCGAGCACCGACTGCAGCGGCGAGTAACCGCCCGGGGCAATCAGACTGAGCAGCGCGTACAGGAAAATCGCGGACAAATAGGTCCACAGCAGCGCGCGCGCGATTTCGGTGAGCACCGGCCGCACCCACAGCAGCGGGGGCGGGAAGCCGAGGCCGTGCAGCGCGAAGATGCAGGCAACGTCGACCGACGCGATCAGCAGCACCGCGACCACGGAGGCGGTGTCGACCTTGCCGATGGGGGGCAGCACCCGGCGCAGCGGCAGAATAAGCGGATTCGTGATCCGTACCACCGCCTGGCAGAGCGGATTGCGGAAGTCGGCGCGGGTCCACTGCAGCAGCAGCCGCGCCAGGACCACGAACAGCGCCAGCGACAGCAGCGTTTCGACAATGAAGATGATCGCGCTCATGAGTCACCGGGCAGTTGGATCAGGTCTGGTGCGATGCGGCCAGCTCGCGGGCGCGCAGCACCGCGGCTTCGAGCGCGCGCGCCACGGTGGCGCGCAGGTCCGCGTCTTCGAGCACGCGCAATGCCGCCTCGGTCGTGCCTCCCTCGGAAGCGACCTCGGCTCGCAGCCGCGCGAGATCCGTATCCCCCGAGTGCGCGAGCAGGCCCGCCCCGTAGAGCGTGACCGCGGCCAGGCGGCGTGCGGCGGGCCCCTCGAGCCCGAGCCGCTCGCCCGCCTCGGCCATGAGCTGCGCCAGCAGGAAGAAATAAGCCGGGCCGCTGCCCGAGAGCGCGGTCACCACATCCAGCGCATCTTCGGTGCGGACCCACACGACTTCGCCCACGCACTTGAGCACCTGTTCGGCGGCGGCGCGCTGCGGAGCTGTCACCGGTGGCGGGGCAAACAGGCCCGTGGCAGCGGCGCCGACGAGCGCCGGGCGGTTGGGCATGGCGCGCACCACCGCCACCTTAGGTCCGCACCACCCCCGGAGCGTCGCCACGCGCAAGCCGGCGGCCACGGAAATGAGGAGTGGTGCCTGCGCGCCCCACTGCCGCGCCAGCGGCGCGAGCACCGCCGCGGCATCCTGCGGTTTCACCGCCAGCACGACCACGGCGGCGCCGGCGACCGCCGCGAGGTTGTCGGGGCTGGCCGTGATGCCCAGATCACGCGCGAGTCGCTCGCGCGCCGCAGCGATGGGCTCGCCGACCGTGATGTGCTCGGGCCGCGTGCCCGAGCGCAGCAGCCCGCCGATGAGCGCGCGACCTATGTTGCCGGCTCCGAGTATGGCGAGGCGCCTGTTGCTCATGCGTCCGCTATTGTACGGGTCTTGGGCCAAACAGCGCCGTCCCGAGGCGCACGATGGTGGCACCTTCGGCAATCGCCGCTTCGAAGTCAGCGCTCATGCCCATCGACAGCGTGTCGAGCCGGGCGCCCGCCCCGTTGAGCTGCTCACTGAGTTCGCGCAGCCTTGCGAACCACGCGCGCTGGCGCGCCGGCTCGGTCTCGTCCGGCGGAATGCACATCAGGCCGCGCAGCGCCAGGCGTGGCAGCCCCGCCACCGCGGCGGCGAGCGCCGGCAGCTCGGCGGGTGCGACGCCGCCCTTGGTGGCCTCCGCGGCGAGGTTCACCTGCAGGCAGACGTTGAGCGGTGGCGCGTGAAACGGGCGCTGCGCCGCGAGGCGTTGCGCGATCTTGAGGCGATCGAGCGCGTGCACCCACGCGAAGCTTTCCGCGATCGGGCGGGTCTTGTTGGCCTGCACACGCCCCACGAAGTGCCAGGTCAGCCCGCGATCACGCAGTGCGGTAATCTTGTCCAGCGCCTCCTTCAGGTAACTCTCGCCGAAGTGCTGCAGGCCGCAGCCGGCGGCGGCGGCGAGCAATTGCAGGGGTTGCGCCTTGCCGACGGCAAGGAGTGTGACCGACTGCGCACTTCGGCCGGCCGCGGCGGCGGCGCGCGCCACTCTTTCCTGCAGTGCTTGGACGCGCTCCGGCAAATTCTGCGGACTCATTAACATATTGGACTTGTGACCCCTCCGTTATACTTCCGGCGCGCTCTAGGCGCAGGCTGCACCTCTTTGCCCGCGCCTGCAGGCCGCACCGTTCCCGGGAGCATCAATGGCTGTCGATATCGCGCAACTCCTCGCCTTCGCCGTCAAGAACAACGCCTCGGACCTGCATCTGTCCTCGGGTGTGCCGCCGATGATCCGCGTCGATGGCGACATGAAGCGCATCAATATGCCGCCGCTGTCGCACAAGGAAGTGCACTCCATGGTGTACGACATCATGAACGACAAGCAGCGCAAGGCCTTCGAGGAGTTCTTCGAGACCGACTTCTCGTTCGAGATTCCAAAGCTGGCGCGCTTCCGCGTCAATGCCTTCAACCAGAACCGCGGTGCGGGCGCGGTGTTCCGCAACATCCCGTCGGCGATTCTCTCGCTCGATGACCTGAACTCGCCGAAGATCTTCCGCGACCTGTGCATGCTGCCGCGCGGACTGGTGCTGGTGACCGGGCCGACGGGCTCGGGCAAGTCCACCACCCTCGCCGGCATGGTCAATCACTGCAACGACAACCGCCCCGATCACATCATCACCATCGAGGACCCGATCGAGTTCGTGCACGAGTCCAAGCGCTGTCTCGTCAACCAGCGCGAGGTACACCGCGACACGCTCGGCTTCAGCGAGGCGCTGCGCTCGGCACTGCGCGAGGATCCGGATGTCATCCTGGTCGGTGAAATGCGCGACCTGGAGACTATCCGCCTGGCGCTCACCGCCGCCGAGACCGGTCACCTGGTGTTCGGCACGCTGCACACCAGCTCCGCCGCCAAGACCATCGACCGTATTGTGGATGTGTTCCCGGGTGAGGAGAAGGATATGGTGCGCTCGATGCTGTCGGAGTCGCTGCGCGCGGTAGTTTCGCAGACGCTGATGAAAAAGACCGGCGGCGGGCGCGTGGCGGCTCACGAGATCATGATCGGCACGCCGGCGATTCGAAACCTCATCCGCGAGGGCAAGATCGCGCAGATGTATTCCTCCATTCAGACCGGCGGCGCGCAGGGCATGCAGACCCTCGATCAATGCCTCGTGGAACTGGTCGCCAAGGGCGTCGTCAGCAAGGAAGAGGCGCGCTACAAGGCGCAGAACAAGGACTCGTTGTAATAATCCTTCGAAGGGCAAATGCACATGGATCGCGATCAAGCCATTAAACTGATGCAGGACTTGCTGCGGCGGGTGACGGAGAAGAAGGCCTCCGACCTGTTCATCACCGCGGGCTTCCCGCCGGCGATCAAGATCGACGGTGAAATCCGGCCGCAAGCCGAGCGCGCGCTCACCCTCGAGCAGGCCGCGACGCTGGTGCGCGCCATCATGAATGACCGGCAGACCAAGGAATTCGACTCCACCAAGGAGTGCAACTTCGCGATCGCCCCGCCGGGCATCGGACGGTTCCGCGTGAGCGCCTTCGTGCAGCAGGGGGCGATCGGCTGCGTCATCCGCTTGATCAACGCCAAGATCCCCACGTTCGAGGAGCTCGAGCTGCCCGCGGTCCTGAAGGAGGTCGCCCTCACCAAGCGCGGCTTGGCGCTCATCGTCGGCGGCACCGGTTCGGGCAAATCCACCACGCTCGCCGCGATGGTCGGATACCGCAACGAGAAGACGCGCGGGCACATCGTCACCATCGAGGATCCGATCGAATACGTGCACACTCACAAGGGCTGCGTGATCACGCACCGTGAAGTCGGCGTCGACACCGACTCCTGGCATTCGGCGCTCAAGAACACGCTGCGGCAGGCGCCGGATGTGATCCTGATCGGTGAGATCCGCGACCGCGAGACCATGGAGTACGGCATCCAGTTCTCCGAGACCGGACACCTGGTGCTGGCCACGCTGCACGCCAACAGCGCCAACCAGGCGCTCGACCGCATCATCAACTTCTTCCCCGACGAACGGCGCGACCAGCTGCTGATGGATCTGTCGCTCAACATCCGCGCGCTGGTGTCGCAGCGGCTGGTCCCGCGCGAGTCGGGTGCCGGGCGCATTGCGGCGATGGAGATCATGCTCAACTCGCCGCTCATCCAGGACCTGATCTTCAAGGGCGAAGTCGCCAAGATCAAGGAAGTGATGTCGCGCTCGACGCGCCTCGGCATGAAGACCTTCGACCAGGCGCTGTACGAGCTGTACGAGACCGGCTTCATTTCCTACGAGGACGCGCTGCGCAATGCCGACTCGAAGAACGAGCTGCGCCTGCGCGTCAAGCTCGAGAGCAAGCGCGAGCACAAGGCCGTCGATGAGGGCGGCGCGCTGCGCATCGTCGAGGAAGAACAGGGGGGCCGGAACCTGTGAAGGCAGCCAAGGACGTGAAGCCGCCCGATACCACGCTTCCCGAAGGCGGTGCGCAGCAGACGCTGGTGGCGGATGCGCTCACCCCGGCGGTGGGCACGCGTCAGCCGACCCTCAACACCAAGCCGCTGTTCAAGCTGATGGTGGAGAAGAAAGCCTCGGACCTGTTCTTCACCTCCAACGCGCCCATCAAGATCAAGATCGAGGGCCAGATCCTGCCGGTGAACAAGCAGGTGCTGGCCCCTGACACCGTGCGCCAGACCGCTTTCGCGCTCATGTCAGCCGCGCAGCGCGAGCATTTCCAGCGCGAATGGGAGCTCGACTTCGCGATCTCGGAGCCGGGGCTCGGGCGCTTCCGCGTCAACGTGTTCATGCAGCGCAGTTATCCCGCCATGGTGCTGCGCTACATCACCGCCGACATGCCGCGGCTGGACACGCTCGGGCTTCCCGAGGTGGTCAGCGACCTGGTGCTGCTCAAGCGCGGCCTGATCCTCATGGTGGGCGCCACCGGCTCGGGCAAGTCCACGACTCTTGCGGCGATGATCAACTACCGCAACGAGAACGCCTCCGACCACATCGTCACCATCGAGGACCCGATCGAGTTCCTGCACACCAACAAGCGCTCGATCGTCAATCAGCGCGAGGTGGGCCTCGACACCAAGAGCTACTCGAGCGCGCTGCGCGGCGTGGTGCGTGCCGCCCCCGACGTGATCCTGATCGGCGAGATCCGCGACCGCGAGAGCATGGAGGCGGCCATCAACCTGGCAGGCACCGGGCACCTGGTGCTTGCCACCATGCACGCCAACAACTGCGCCGAGTCGCTCGACCGCATCATCAACATGTTCCCGCGCGAACAGCACAATCAGATCTTCCTCGACCTGTCGCAGTACCTGCGCGCCATCCTGGCGCAGCGCCTGGTGATGGGTAGGGAGAACCGGCGCGTCGCCGCCGTGGAAGTCATGATCAACACCCCGCACATCGCCACCCTGATCAAGAAGGGCGACGTGGTGTCGATCAAGGAAGCGATCATCTCCAGCGGCGAGCGCGACATCCAGAGCTTCGACGGGGCGCTGCGTGGACTGTACAAGCAGGGACGGGTGACGCTGGAAGAGGCGCTGGCGAACGCCGACTCGCGCGCGAATCTGGAAGCCAAGATCAACTTCGGCTAGTCCGTAACCGGCTGGCGAGGCTACGCACCCACAGGCTGACGACGTCTACCTCGCGGCTCACCCGGGCGTTCAGGCTGGCGACCGCCAGCGCGTGTCAGAACACCGTGTACGCATCGAACACCGGCCCGTCCACGCACACACGCTTCATCGCCGGTCCCGCGCTCGTGCGCACCAGCACCGTGCAGCCGGCGCAGCCGCCGACCGCACAGGCCATGAACTCCTCCAGCGACACCTGGCACGGCACGCCGTAGCGGCGGGCAAGGTTCGCACTCGCCTGCAGCATGGGCGTCGGCCCACACGAGAAGATCTCGAGCCGCTGCAGCTCCGCGGCACTCAAGGAAGCGAGCCACGCGTCAGCGAGCTCGGTGACCATGCCCGGGAAGCAGCCGGGGAAGTCCGAACGGCTCGCCAGGCGGCTCGGGACGCCCCATTCTTCCAGCAGCGGCATGCAGGCGATGGTGCCCGCCGGCATACCCGGCACGATGAGGCCGGAGGGCCGGGTGCGGAATGGAAACGGCACCTCCGATCCCATGAGCACGAGTGGCTTGCACGCCACGCCGCCGCCTTCACGCAGGCGCTCGGCGAGAAACACCATGGGCGGAATCCCGACGCCGCCGCCGAGCAGCAGCATCCGCGGCCGTTCGGGGTGGGCGCTAAAGGGGCGGCCGATCGGTCCCAGGACGCTCACCTCGTCCCCCGCCTTGCGGGCGGCGAGGGCCTGCAGCCCGGGTCCGACCACCTTGTAGAGCATCTCGATCCATCCGGCGCGCGCATCCGCGCGCATGATGGACAGCGGCCGGCGCAGCAGGATGCCCGCATCGCATGTCAGGTGCGCGAAGCTCCCCGGCTGGGCATGGGCGGCGCACCGGGGCGCTGCGACGCGCAGCACGAACTGCTGCGCCTCATAGGCCAGCTGTGAGATGACGCGCGTCTTTTCGAGGAAGATCGTGCCGCGGACGCTCGACGTCATGCGTTGCCCCCGCCACCGGCGCGCGAGCTGAGCACTTCCGCCAGCACCGCCATGCGCACCGCCACACCGTTCCGTACCTGGTCGCGGATGACCGACTGCGCTCCGTCGGCCACGTCGGAGGCGATCTCGATGCCGCGGTTCATGGGCTGCGGATGCATCACGATGGCGTCCGGGCGCGCCAGTGCCAGGCGCTCGCGCGTCAGCCCCCAGGCCGCGAAGTACCGTTCGCCGTCGGGCAGATCCCCCTGGCCGATACGCTCCCTCTGGATGCGCAGCATCATGATCACATCCGCCCCCTTGAGTCCGGTGGCGAGCTGCGTGTGGCGCGCCGCGCCTGCGAATTCTCCCGGCTCCGGCATGAGGGCGGGCGGGGCGATGAGCGCGAAGTCGGTGACGCCGAGCGTGTGCAGCGCCTGCCAGGCGGAGCGCGCGACGCGCGAATGGCGGATGTCGCCCACGATGGCGACCGCGAGTCCGGCGAAGCGCTGCTTGCGCTGGTAGACGGTAAGGGCATCCAGCAGCCCCTGGGTCGGGTGCGACACGTGCGCCTCCCCCGCGGACAGCACGCTCACGTGCGGCGCGACGTTCGCGGCCACGAGTGCCGGCACGCCCGCTTCCGCGTCGCGGATCACGAACGCGTCCACGTGCAGGCACTGCAGGGTGTACACCGTATCGAGCATGCTCTCGCCCTTGACGCGCGAGGACAGCTGCACCTCGAGATTGACGACCTGGGCGCCCAGGCGCTTGGCCGCCAGCTCGAAACTCACGCGCGTGCGCGTGGAGGGTTCGGTGAACAGATTCGCGACCGTGGCCCCGGTGAGCGCCTGGCTCGTGGCGGGCTTCGCGCCCAGCGGGCGCACAAACTCCTGCGAGCGCTCGAGCAGTCGCTCGATCTGCACCCGCGACAGGCCCTCGAGCGTCAGCAGATGACGCAGAGAGCCATCGCTGCGCAGCTGATCAGTCATCACGGCCCCCGACATCGCGTCGCCCTGGCGCACGGGGTGGCTGGCCCCGACTCACTTGCCCTCGCCCGCAAACCAGCGCTCCAGAATCACCGCCGCGGCGGCGCTGTCGATGTCCGCGCGCTGCACACGCCGCCGGCGCTCGCCGCTCGCGCGCTGCGCGGTAAGCTGAGCGCCCGCCTCCAGGGACGAGAAGCGCTCATCGACCAGGTGAACGGGTAGTGCGAAGCGGCGCTCGAGCTCGGCAGCGAACCGGCGCGCAGCGCGCAGCTGCGCCCCCTCGCTGCCGTCGGCACTATACGGAGCCCCCACCACCAGCAGCCCCGGCGTGAGTGCGCGCACTTCACGCGCGATGGCCTGCCAGTGTGCCCCGCCCCGACCGACCGGGGCTGCGGGCCGCGGCGCGGCGCTGCGCGTCAGCGTGTCGCCGCAGGCGATGCCAATACGTTTGAGTCCGAAGTCGAAGGCGAGGACGGTCTGGGCCCTGGTCATGCCCTGAGGCGTGAGTCGGCGCGCCTACGCATGACCGGCTTCCGGACTCAGGCGATCGACGTCGATCCCCAGCAGTCGCCAGGCTCCGGCCCAGCGTTGTTCGAACGGCAACTCGAACACCACGCGCGGATCCACCGGCATCGACGCCCAGGCGTTGTCGCGCAACTCGCGCTCGAGCTGGCCGGATTCCCAACCGGCGTAGCCAAGAGCGATGAAGGCATCCGACGGGCCTTCGCCGCGTGCCATGGCCGCGAGCACATCCCGCGAGGTGGTCACCTGGATGGTGTCGGACACTTTGTGCGTGTGGTCCCACTGCCCGCCCGGACGGTGCAGCACGAAGCCGCGGTCGGTGTGCACCGGCCCGCCGCGCAGCACGGGCTGCGCCGCAATGTGCTCGCTGGAGGGTTCGAGTTTCATCTGCGAGAGCACATCCGAGAGCTTCATCGGCAGCGGCTTGTTGAGCACGATGCCGAGCGCGCCCTTGTCGGTGTGCTCGCAGATGAGCGCCACGGTCTGCGCGAAGTTCGGGTCGGCGAGCTGCGGCATGGCGATCAGCAGGTGGTTCGTGAGGCTTCCACCCTCAGCGTCGGCGAGTGGAGCGGTCTCGCCCCCCGCAGCGGTCTCACCCGGGGGGGCGCTGCCGCCCGTTGAGCTGTGTTTGCCACTCATGCCACAAGTATGGGCATGGAGGCTTCGAGTCTCAAGGAACGGTTGACAGGGTGCCGCCGGCGACGCGCCCGCCGACGAACTGCCATTCGTAGGCAAAGCGCAACACGCGATATTGCGCGGCCATCTCGGGCGGGAACGGGTCGAACGGACTCGCCAGCTTGAGGATCGCCAGCGCCGCCTGATCGAGTTGCGCGTTGCCGCTGGAGCGGCGGATGAGGACCCGCTCGAGTGTGCCGTTGGCCGCTAAGCCCACCTCGACGACCGGACTCGCCTGCGCGCCGACGCCGCCGCTGGCCGCGGTCGGATAGTTGATCGTGCCAATGCGCTCGACCTTGCGCCGCCAGCCATCGAGGTAGGGCGCGAGCGTCGCCGCACGGGTGTCCGGCGTGACCCACAGCTCCTCGCGCTCCGGTCCCCGCAGCTTCGCGGCTCCCTCTTCATCCTGTGGCCCGGGCTGCGCCGCGGGGGGTTCATCAACCAGCAGGGGCTGGTCAGGCGCCGTGCCGGTGCTGCCCGAGTCGGAGAGATAGTGCACCTCGGTGTTCCAGGCGACGGTGGTGAGGATGCGCTCATCCGGACTTCCCGCCATGTTGCCGCTGGAGGCGAGGGAGTCGCCTGCGGGCG
>DASWUP010000065.1:0-12603 GCA_036401635.1 Steroidobacteraceae bacterium | reverse complement strand
GTTGAGCGCCTGCCCCTGCACGGAGAAGATCTGTGCGTTGGCGAGCAGCAGGTCCTTGCGCTCCATTCCCGGTCCGCGCGGACGCGCGCCGACCAGCAGCGCCGCCTGGCAGTCGCGGAACGCAACCCGCGCATCGTCCGTCGGCACCACCTTGTTGAGTGTTGGGAATGCGCAGTCGTACAGCTCCATCACCATGCCCTGGAGCGCGGCGAGCGCCGGGGTGATCTCCAGCAGATGCAGGTTGACGGGCGTGTCTGGCCCGAGCAGCGCACCGGCGGCTACCCGGAAGGCGAGGGCATAGCCGATCTGTCCGGCGGCGCCGGTGATCGCAACGTTCACGGCAGATTTCATGGCGGGCGCTTCACGCTTGCGGAAAAAGAGCCAGGAATTCTAGCGTCTGACCCCGCCCGATCCCTAAGCCCGCCGCACCCGCTCAAACCCTCCGCACGCCAGCGCCCTCCAATGCGGTGCGAGGGGCTTCACACGCCAGCAGGCCCAGGTGGCCCCCGGAAGGCCGCCCTAACTGATTTGGTGAGGTAGCTTGACACATAAGTAGTGTGGTACTATAGTACATCACTAAGGAAGGCAGACAATGCAGCCATCCGAAGACGAGAGAGCCAAAGAGTCCAAATCGCCCGATACAGCCAAGGAGATGACCATGAACAGCTTCGCTTCGACCCTCTATCGTGACGTGACCTGCGCCGCCGCTGCCGTCCTGATCACCCTGGTGTTCAGCCTGAGCTTCGTGCAGTCCACTTCCGTCGCCCCCGGCCAGAACGCGCACGCCATCGCCGCCCATCAGGCCCTGCGCGCCTGAGTCCGCCAGCGCCCACAGCCGTGACAGATCGTCAAGGAGCCGACCATGGACACACTGCTTTCCACTTTCCTTCGTGAGGTCACCTGCGGCGCGGGCGCGACCCTCATCACACTGCTCCTGAGCGCCACCATCGTGCAGTCGACCGCCGTTGCACCCGGCACGCACGCGACTAACGGACGTGTTCTGGCGCAGCAACCGACGCACGCGTGGTTCGGCCAGCCTGAGCCGGCCGTTTTGGTAGATTAGTTGGCTAATCTGCCGTCACAGGCGCCGTGGAAACGATCAGCGATCATGGATTCGCAGTGGCAAGACAGCCTGCCAATCTACCGGCAACTGCGAGACCGGGTGGTAGCGATGATCCTCGAAGGAGTGCTCAAGGAAGGAGACCCGCTACCCTCGGTCCGAAGCGTCGCCGCGGACTTCCGCCTCAACCCGCTGACCGTGCTCAAGGGCTACCAGCAGCTGGTGGACGAGCAGCTGGTCGAGAAGCGCCGCGGACTCGGCATGTTCGTAAGCCCCGGCGCGCGCAAGGCGCTGATGAAGGACGAGCGCCAGCGCTTCCTCGACGAAGAATGGCCGAAGGTATATGCCACCATCCAGCGCCTCGGCCTGACCCCCGAAGACTTGCAGCGCGCGGCTGCCGCAGCGCCTGCGGCCGCGTGGCCGGCGAGCCCATCCAGTGCGCCAGCACCGCCAGGTAAAGAAGATGACAGCAGTAATTGAAGCGCGCGGACTCGCCAAGTCCTACGGCGCGAGCCGCGCGCTGGATGGCGTGAGCTTCAGCGTCGAGTCCGGCCGCATCCTCGGCCTCATCGGTCCTAACGGCGCCGGCAAGACCACCGCACTCAAGGCGATCCTCGGACTCACCGCCTTCAGCGGCGAGCTGCGCGTGCTCGGACTCGATCCGCGCACGCAGCGCGACGCCCTGATGCGCGAGGTGTGCTTCATGGCAGACGTGGCCGTGCTGCCGCGCTGGCTGCGCGTGAGTCAGGCCCTGGATTTTGTAAGCGGCGTCCACCCGCGCTTCGACCGCTCGCGCGCCGCGGACTTCCTGCGCACGACCGATATTCGCATGGCCAGCCGCGTGCGCGAGCTCTCCAAGGGCATGGTGACGCAGCTGCACCTGGCGCTGATCCTCGCGATCGATGCGCGGCTGCTGGTGCTCGATGAGCCGACGCTCGGGCTCGATCTGCTGTACCGGCGCAAGTTCTACGACACGCTGCTTAACGACTATTTCGACAAGGAGCGCACCATCCTCCTCACCACTCACCAGGTGGAGGAGGTGGAGAACCTGTTCACGGACGTGATTTTCATCAATCACGGTCGCCTCGCGCTCAGCGCCTCGGTCGAGGACCTCGGCAACCGCTACCAGCAGCTGACCCTGGCCGCGGAACAGGCGCCGCGGGCGCGCGCGCTGAAACCATTCTACGAGCGCGAGGTGTTCGGACGTGTGGCGATGCTCTTCGAGGGCCGCTCGGCCGCGGAACTCGGCGGGCTCGGTGAGCTGCGCACCCCGTCGATCGCCGACCTGTTCGTCGCCAAGATGCAGAGGACGCCAAGCACATGAACAGCACCTTCGCAGCAGCGGCCGCCGAGGATGCCCCGCGCCAGGCCGCGCCGTCGGCCCGCATCGGAACCGCTAACACCCTTCTCATGCTGGTGCGCCGCGAGCTGTGGGAGCACCGTGCCCTATGGGTCGCGCCGCTGGTTGTCGCGGCGCTGATGGTTCTCGGCGCCATTGTGGCCAGCCTGAAATTCCACTTGACTCACTCTGATATGTCTCGTGACGAGGGGCCCGAGGGCATGGCGATGTTCGCCGTCATGCAAAGCGCCGTGTCGATGCCACTCTCCCTGGTGACACTGATTGTTGTGGGCTTCTACCTGCTGGATTGCCTGTACACGGAGCGCAAGGATCGCAGCATCCTCTTCTGGAAGTCCTTACCGGTGTCGGACGATCTGACTGTCCTGTCGAAGCTCCTGGTCGCACTCGTGGTCGTGCCGGTCGGGGTGTTCGCGCTCGGGCTGCTGCTGTCGCTGCTGTTCGTCGGCATCTGGCAGGTGGACGCCGCCCTCGGACGCGTGCCCGCGATCCCGGGCTGGGACATGCTTGGCTGGCTCAAGGCTGAGATCGCGCTGCTGCTGTGCCTCATGCTGGGTGTACTGTGGTATGCGCCGTTCGCCGCGTACCTGCTCGTGGTGTCGGCCTGGGCGCGGCGCAACCCGTTTTTGTGGTCGACTCTGCCCCCGCTGCTGGCGCCGATCATAGAGCGCGTCTCCTTCGGGACGCACTTCCTGGGGGACTTCCTGCGCTACCGCATGTTCGGAATCTGGGGGACACTCTTCTCGCACATGCACATTGGCCGGGGGCGCGCGAGCGCACTCAGCTCGGGGTTCAGTCAACTCAACGTCCGCGCCGCCATCAGCGACATCGACCTGTGGCTGGGGCTTGCCGTCACCGCGGCGCTGGTATTCGCCGCGATCCGCATCCGCCGCTACCGCGACGACAGCTGAACCTTACCGGCCGCCATAGATCGCGCTTATCATCGCGATCCGCACAGACGATTGGCGCGCCGGTGGTGGGGATGTTCAAATGCGGCCTGCGGGATAGGAGATGTACATGTTTGACACCAGGAATGATCTGCCGGTTAACACCCGGACCAAGGTGATCGAGCTGCTGAACGCGCGGCTCGCGGATGCCATCGATCTGGGCGCGCAAACCAAACACGCGCACTGGAACGTCAAGGGCCCGAACTTCATCGCCCTGCACGAGCTGTTCGACAAGGTGGCCGAGAACCTCGAGGAGCATACCGACACGCTCGCCGAGCGCGTCACGGCCTTAGGGGGCACCGCGCACGGCACTCTTGCCACGGTGGCGCGCACCAGCAGTTTGCGGCCCTATCCGGAGGACATCAGCGAGGGCCTTGCACATGTGGACGCGCTGTCCGCAGCGCTCGCTGACTTCGGGGCCAAGGTGCGTGCCGCGATCGACGCCGCCGCGCGGCTGGGGGATGCCGACAGCGCCGATCTGTTCACCGGCATCTCGCGCAACAACGACAAGGACCTCTGGTTCCTCGAGGCGCATCTGCACGCCAAACGCTGATTTGCCGCGCCCGCTCGTAAGCATGAGCGTCGAGGTTCGGCGCACCGAGGAGGGCCTGGAGCTCGAGCTGACGGGCGAGTGGGTCGCGCCGCAGTTCACCGCCATCGAGAGCGCGCTCGCCGCGGTCGATGTTGCGACGGCGCGGCAGCTGTCGATTTCGACCGACGGGCTCTTGACGCTCGACCTGTCGGGCGCCTGGGCGCTGCGCCAGTTCGTGCAGCGTGCGCGCGCAGCCGGCGCCACGGTGAAGTTTCGCGGCACGCCACCGGATCAGTTGCGCCTGCTGGACGAGACCCTCAAGGACACCACCCCCAAGGACACTACCGCCAAGGACACCGGCGCCGCCGCAGGCGCGCGAGCAGCCGCCGAGCGTGAGGCCGGGGAGGCGCTCGCGGCGATCGGCCGCCACACGGTGGGCGCCGGTGGGGACGTGCTGGAGGGACTCGCCTTCATCGGCCGCGTGAGCACGACCTTCGTCTCGGCCCTGGCGCGCCCGCGGGGTCTGCGGCCGATTTCGATCGCCCGACATGTGTATGACACGGGCATTACCGCCATGCCCATCGTGGCGCTCATCGCGTTCCTCATCAGCGTGATCATCGCCTACATGAGCGCGCAGCAGCTGCGCGGGCTCGGCGCGGACATCTACGTGGTGGATCTGGTCACCATCGGGGTGCTGCGGGAGCTGGGAGTGCTCCTGACTTCGGTGATCGTCGCCGGCCGCTCCGGCAGCGCGTATGCCGCCGAGCTCGGCTCCATGCGCCTCAACGAGGAGGTCGATGCGCTGATCGCGACCGGCGTCGATCCGTTCGAACTGCTGGTGCTGCCGCGGGTGTTGGGACTGACGATCGCGCTGCCGCTGCTCACCATCATTGCCGATCTCATCGGACTGACCGGCGGCGCGCTGCTGTGCCGCTACCTGCTCGACATGCCTCTGACTCAGTACGCGAACCGTGCGAGTGAGGCGATCTCCTCCAGCACCTTCTGGGTCGGCCTGGTCAAGGCCCCGGTGTTCGGCCTGCTCATCGGCGTGGCCGGTTGTTATCGCGGCATGCAGGTGCGTGGCTCGGCGCGTGACCTCGGCCGCCTGGTCACCGTCGCGGTTGTGCAGGCGATCTTCACGGTGATACTGGCGGACGCCCTGTTCGCGGTGCTGTTCATGGAGATGGACGTTTGAGATACCCGGCGCTGCAGGTGCAGGGGCTGGTGAATCGCTTCGGGACCCAGGTGGTCCATGACGGGCTCGACATGGAAGTGCGCGCGGACGAGGTGTTTGGCATCGTCGGCGGCTCCGGCGCCGGCAAGTCGGTGCTGCTGCGGACCATCCTCGGACTGCAGCGCCCGTTTGCCGGGGTGGTGCGCATCGCCGGTGCCGACATCACGCAACTGAGCGAGGCGCAGCTGCGCGCCGTCAAGGTGCGCTACGGCGTCACGTTCCAGCAGGGCGCGCTGTACTCGGGACTGACGGTGCTGCAGAACGTGCAGCTGCCCATGATCGAGCACCTCGAGCTCGGCAGTGCAGCGCTTGAGGAGCTCGCGCTGCTCAGGATCCGCCTGGTCGGGCTGCCCCCCGAAGCGCTCTACAAGTACCCGGCGGAGCTCTCCGGCGGCATGGTGAAGCGGGCGGCTCTCGCCCGCGCCCTGGCGCTCGATCCGAGCCTGTTGTTTCTCGATGAGCCCACCTCCGGGCTCGATCCGGTGGGCGCGGCCGCATTCGATGAGTTGGTGCTGTACCTGCACAAGCAACTGCGGCTCACCATTGTCATGATCACCCACGATCTGGACACCATCTTCCGTACCTGCAATCGTGTCGGGGTGATCGTTGACCGGCGCATGGAAACCGACACCCTGGAACGCATCGTCGACCATCCGCACCCGTGGATCAGGGCCTACTTCCACGGCGAGCGCGCGCGCGCCCGCCTCGGAGCCGCGCATGGAACGTGAAGCGAACTACGCCGCGGTCGGTGCGTTCGTGCTGCTGGTGGCGCTGCTGGGAGCGCTGTTCGTCTACTGGTATTCCGACACCCGCGAGCACCGCAACTACAATCGCTACGAGACCTACTTCCACGGCAGCGTCAGCGGCCTGGAGAAGGGCGCGGCGGTGCGTTACCTCGGTGTCGGCGTCGGCCGCGTGGTCGAGCTGCGCATCGACCCGCGCGATTCCAGCCGCGTCGAGGTGATCGTCGACATCGATGCAACCACGCCGGTATCGGCGCATACCGTCGCGGAGCTCGGGCTGCAGGGGGTCACGGGGCTGCTGTACATCGACCTGCGCGAGGACCGCAGCAACAAGCTGCCGCCGGCGGTGGCGGGGATCAAGTACCCGGTGATTCGCTCAGGGCCGTCGCGCTTCGATGTGTTCCTGGCGAGTCTCCCGGAGCTGGTGGCGGCGGCCGGGGACGTGGTCCAGCGCGCCAACCTCCTGCTGAATGATACCAATCTGCACGCGGTTTCCAGCACACTCAGCAGCTTCGAGCAGACCAGCAGCAAGCTGCCGCAGACCATGCACGATCTCAACGCCCTGATCGCCGAGCTGCGCAGCGCCACCAGCGAGCTCACCGCATCCGCCAGGAGCACGCATGCGCTGATTGATACGGCCGCACCGGATGTGCGGGCCGCAGCGCGGCGCATGCGCGCCATCGCGGACCATCTGGCGAGCGCCAGCGAGCAGCTCGACAAGGTGATCGCCGACAGCCGCCAGGACGTGCGTTCGTTCACGCGCGACGGGCTGCCGGAGCTCGAGCGGTTCGCGCGTGAGGGCCGGGAGGCGGCCGAGGACATTCGCGCGCTCACCACCAGCCTGCGCGAGAATCCCGCCCAGCTCCTCTATCAGCCGCCGCAGCGCGGTGTGGAGATCGGGCGGTGAAGGTTGTGCTAGGGCGCGCGCGCGGCGGAGCGCTGCTGTGCGCTCTCCTGAGCGGCGGTTGCTCCGGCTTGTTTCACAGCACTGCGCAGCCTGAGCAGACTTACTACCTGCGCGCGCCGTCCGCCCCCGCAGGCAGCGCCACCCCCGCCGCAGGCAGCGCCACGCCGGGCTCGCCGCCGGCAGTGGCGGCGTCGCTCCGGGTCGGTCCTGCGCGGGCGGACCCCGGGCTCAACTCCTCGCACATCATGCTGGTGCAGGCCGATCACCGCATGAACTTCTACGCGGGCAGCCGCTGGCCGGGTCCGGTGGCGGAGGTGCTGGAAGCTCTCGAGGTCGAAACGCTGCGCGCCTCGGGCGCGTGGACGTCGGTGGAGGATTCCACCAGCCCGTTTCCGTCCGACTACCTGCTGCAGGTCACGGTGCGCCACTTCGAGGCCGACTACAGCAGCGGGGGCACAGTTCCCGAAGTGCATGTGACCCTCGACTGCACCATCGGCAGGCGCCAAGGACGCGAGGTAGTGGCGACGTTCGTGGCTTCCGGCACCGCCCTCGCGACCGCCAACCGCTTGAGCGACGTGGTCTCCGCCTTCGAGCAGGCCACGGGTGCCGCGCTCGGCGCACTGTCGCAGCAGGCCGCGCAGGCGGTGCGGGTCGCTGCCGAGCGCGCGGATCAGAATGCCGACAGGCCCACGCCTTCCATCACCCGGCAGAGCCAGTAATCCGACTGCGCCGGATTCGAGAATACGGCGAAATCGGCGGTGTACTCGATGCCGAGCGCGGCACGGTTGCGCCACAGCGTGTCGAAGTAGCCGAGCGCCTGCTGCGCCAGCGGCGCGCTGCGCGCCACGTCGATGGCGACGTTCGCCTCGAGGTTGTAGTCGCCGAGGCTGCGCCGGGTGAGGTTCGCCGAACCGAGTGTCAGCCACAGCTGCTGCGGCCCGTAGATCATCGCCACGGCGTCATGAAAACGCTCCCCATGCGTGCGATACCAGCGCACGCGTATCGCTCCGCTGCTGCGTGCCACGAGTTCGCTCGCCACCGGCTGATTCGGAATACCCGAGGTGCCGGTGGTCGCGTCCTCATTCGGATCGAGAATGAGGCGCACACTGACGCCGCGCCTGGCAGCGGCCAGCAGCGACTCGGCGACGCCGCGGTCGGCCAGGTAGAGCGCCGCCACATCGATCGAGTCGCCGTGCACCGTGGCAGCCATCCGGTCGAGGAGCGCGACGCGGATCGCGCCCTCGGTGAGCACCCGCACGCGGGCAGTGCGTCCCGCCGCAAAGTCCCCCGCAGAGTCGGTGGCGCAGTCCGGCGCCGGCACCGGGCCTGACGCCGGCGCGAGCGAGAAGCCTTCAGCGTGCCCGCGCCAGCCCGAGAAGCGCGCTACGGCAAGCTCGCTCGCCAGCAGTGGCCCGAGCGCCCCGCCGCTGACGCGCGCGGCCCCGTTCGACCAGGCGCTCTGCTCATCGTGCGGGTTTGCCGAGGCCACGACCGCCGCGAGGCCGCCGCGGCCGTCATCGGCGATGACCACCTTGCGGTGGTCGGCCTTGAAGTTCAGGCGCCGCGTCTCGATGCCCAGCGGGCCCGCCGGCGGATCCCACCAGCGCAGCGCCAGCCGCCACAGGCTCGAGTACACCAGGTTGGAATCGCGCAGCGCATCGAGGTCAGTCACCACCACGTCGACGCCGCCGGCGCGCAGCAGCTGCAGCTCGGCTGAGGGCGCGGCCCCGTAGCCCTCGTTCACCGGATCGGTGATGAACAGCACTCGCAGGTCAGGCAGCGCCCGCCGCCTTGCCAGCAGCGTATCGCTGAGCTCCACGGCGATCCGCCGCTGCGGGACACTGCTGCCTGCTGTGCCGCCAAACAGCGCGTAGTCGAGCACGACGAAGCGGCGTGCCTGGCGCACCACGTCCAGGACCTGGTCAAAGATCCCCTGGCTCACGACCCGGCGCCCCCAAGCGTCGGCGGCGGTGATGTCGGCGATGAAGCTCACCTCGTCCGCCGGCACGGCGCACACCGCGGATGCGACATCCGTGCCCGCCGGCAGCGGCTTGTGCGCCTGCCACCAGGCGGTTGCGATCCAGGCCGCAACCAGGCATAAGGCGAGCAGCCGCCGGCGGCGAATTCTCACGACACAGCCTCTGCGGGCGCGACCGTGGCCTGATCGGGCAGTACCTTCGGGCCGCGGCGAACGCGGACATTGGACACAGTAAGCAAGCCGCCTTCAGGCCGAGCGGGGGGTTACCTCGTCGGCATGACGCAGCAGATGTGCGAAGGGAGCGCTGCCCGCGGGCTGGCGCGAGAGCAGCGCCAGCAGCTCCTCCGCGGTGCACGGCTCGCCGAACAGCCGCCCCTGCCCATAATGGCAGGCGTTGCTGCGCAGGAACTCCAGCTGCCGCCGCGACTCGACGCCCTCGGCGATCACTTCCATGCCGAGACTGCGTCCCATCTCGATGATGGTGCGCACGATGGTCGCATCGCCGGCATCGTCGGCCGCGTCGCGCACGAAGGACTGGTCGATTTTCAGGGTGCCGATCGGGAACTGTTGCAGAGCCGACAGCGAGGAGTAGCCGGTGCCGAAGTCGTCGATCGACAGGTGCAGGCCCATCGCGTACAGCTCATCGAGCAGCCGCACGGTGCGCTGCGTATCCGCCATCAGGGTGGTTTCGGTGATCTCCAGCTCGAAGGCGGTCGGGGACACCTGGTGGCGGCGGAATACCGAGCGGCAGCGCAGGATGAAGCTCGCCTGGCGCAGCTGCTTGAGCGACAGGTTGAGTGAGATGCGTCCCGGGTCGCCGCCCTTGCTCTGCATCTGGCGGTAGTCGAGGCACACGCGGTTCAGCACCCACTCGCCGATGTCGAGTATGAGGTTGGTTTCCTCGGCCAGCGGTATGAATTGCGAAGGCGGAATGTCGCCGTGCCCGGGCAGGCGCCAGCGCAACAGCGCCTCGGCGCCGATGATGCGGCCGGTGCGCAGGTCCACCTTGGGCTGGTAGCGGATCTCCAGCTCGTCGCGCTCCAGCGCGCGCCGCAGCTTGCTCTTCAACATCAGCCGCTCGACCGCGGCGGCGTTCATCTCCGGGGAATAAAAGGCGAAGGTGTTGCCGCCGTTCTGCTTCGAGTAGTACATCGCCGCGTCGGCGTTGCGGATCAGGTCGATGACGTTCTCGGCATCGCGCGGGCAGAAGGCGATGCCAACGCTCGCGGTGAGGAACACTTCGTGTTGGTTCAGCTGGAACGGACGGCACACCTCGGTAAGCAGCGAGCGTGCCAGCTGCGCTATCGGTCCGCGGTTGTCGGCGTCCGCCGGCAGTCCGTCCATGAACAGCGCGAACTCATCTCCGGCGAGGCGTCCCACCACGGTCTCCTTGGGCAGCGAGCGCGTCAGGCGCTCGGCCAGCACCTCCAGGGTGCGATCGCCGGCGCCGTGGCCGAAAGTGTCGTTGACTTCCTTGAAGCGGTCCATGTCCAGGTACAGCACCGCCACCACCTGGCCGCTGCGCAGCGCGCGCGCGATGGTCTGCTGCAGCAGGTGATGGAACTGCATGCGGTTCGGGATCTTGGTGAGCGCATCGTAGCGGGCCAGATAGCGGATACGGCGTTCGGCGCGCTTGCGGTCGGTGATGTTGCGCGCCACAAAAATATTGCCCTGGAACTGCGGGTCGTCGCTGTCGATGCGCGAGCCGGTGAACGACACCGGGATCGTCTGACCGCTGCGCGTGCGCACCACCGTCTCGCGCGTCTCCTGCGCCGCCTGCAGCAGATCGAAGTTGGCGCGCTCACGCTCCTCGAGCACCGCGAGGATGCTGCGGCCGAGGAGCTCCTCTTCGCTGAAGCCGAGCAGCTTGCAGGCCGCCGAGTTGGCCACCTTGATGACCCCGTCCGGGGAGGTGACGAACACCGCATCGGTCATGCTGTTGAGCACGCTGTGCAGGTAATTCTTGTTGATGGTGGAGTGGCGCAACCGTCCACGCATGCGCTCGAGCGCCTGCTGCAGTTCCGCGAACGCCTCGTGCCTGCGCACCTCGACCGGGCGTGTGTAATCGCCCTGGCCGATGCGCTCGGCGCTCTTGATGAGGGTGGCGAGCGGCCGCTGCAGCTGCCTGGTGACGCGCCAGGCCAGGGCGGCGCCGGCCAGCCCGCCGGCTGCAGCGAGCGCGAGACCCAGCAGCCAGGTGAGCCGGGTGCGCTCGGCGCTGGCCGCTTCGAGGCGTCCGCTGAGGCTCACCTCGGGCACCGGCCCGGCCTGCTCGAGCACCACGGTGAGGGAAGCGAGCGTCTCGGGCGTCACGGCGCCGGGGATGCTCTCCACGAACGTGCGCACCGGGGCTACGACCTGGGCGCTGAGCGCGCCGGGTTTCGGGGCCACGCTGCGCTGCCAGTTGAAAATGGTCGTGCCGGAGTTGCCGGTCACGGTGATGGCGCTCACCGTGGCATCGTCCATGAACGGCTGCAGTCGGCGCGCTACACCGCCAGCATCCTTGGCGCGCACCGCGCCGGCGACCGAATCCGCCGCGTGCGCGGCGATGCTATGCGCCCGGGCCTGCAGCTCCGGATCGACGCCCTCGCGCGCGGCACGCTCCGCGATCGCGCTCAGGGTGAGCGTGTCGGCCTGGTCGCGGATGAGGAACACCGCACCCACCGCCGCCACGGCGAGCAGCACCACCAGGAAGGCGGCCCCCGCGTATTTGAACTTGAAGCTGGCGGCAGTCACGTGACTTCGTATGCGCGCCGCGAGATGCGCATCTGCGCGGCGTGTGATCCCCTTGTTTTGGGGATTCATATTAACCGCCGCCTGGGACTTAAGGCTAGGCGCCTGCGGCGCCGTCAGCTGCCGGACCAGACTCTCTTTATGTGCCCGAGCATCAGGCCGCGCGTGGTGGCCATGGGATCGGGGGTGGCCGCGAAAATGGGCGGCCGGCGCCGCAGCAACTGCCAGTTCTCGCTGCGCAGGACCTGGCGCAGGTACTCGATGTTGCGCTCGACGGCTTCCATGTAAGGGTTACGGCCACCGTAGAGTATTTCTAGGTAGCTGTAGGCTGCACGGAAATCCCCATCGAGTCGCTTGCTGCGCACTTCCGCGACCCACTCCGGCGTCTGGCGCAGCAGATCGAGCCCGGATGCGTACTTCACCTGGGGGTTGCCCTGGATGAACGGCAGGGCGACGCCGCCGAGTACGAACTCGGCGTACAGCCGGTCACGGCATTTCTCGAGGTAACAGCGGTCGGCCATCTGGGCGATCATGTCCGCGGTGCCGAGCAGGTGGCCTACGGTGATGTCACGCGGATCGGAAACTTTCTCCTCGATGCTCGCGAACGGCACTTCGTAACCGGTGTAGTGAATGATTTCCGTTGCCACTGGCACCCAGGCTCTGAAGCCGAGCACCGGCAGGTACTCTTGGAGAAAGCGCGCGCCGCGCGACACGTGCGTGCGGGTGAACTCGGCGCCGTTGCGCGAGCCGCGCTCGTCGGTGCGCCGCAGATAGCCCACGTCGTGAAACAGCCCGGTGAGCAGACCGACCACTGCCCGCGCGCCTCCCAAGCGGGCGGACTCCTCCCGCTGCCGTTCGTAACCCACGATGAGCCGCGCGAGCGCCAAAGTTATGTCGAGGGTGTGCTGACGGTCGTGGTAGACGGTATCGACGCCGTGGTAGCCGGGGACCTGGCCGGCGAACAGGCGTTCGAAGTGCTCGAAGGCGCGCGCCAGCGGTTCCATGGGCAGCCCCGGCCACGTCGGCCGGTAGAGCGCATCGACCGCGGCGAGCACCGCCGCGGGCGAGCTCACCTGGACGCTGTTGGTAACGTCAAAATCGCTGCGCCGGGT
>DASWUP010000064.1:0-1601 GCA_036401635.1 Steroidobacteraceae bacterium | reverse complement strand
TGCGCGCCGGCAGGGGCAGCTCTGACGCTTATCTTGCCGACTGGAAGCGCAGCGAGGCACGGCCCTGCGGTGAAGACATTCAGGCGGAGGCCGCGGCGGAGGCGGCGCGGATCGAGGCGCGCTTCTCCGACGAGCAGCTCGAGGAGCTGATCCGGGCGAAGGGACTCGCGGCGGGTTCCTGAGTGTACGCGCTCAGACAATGGTCGGTGCGTCACGCCCGGGGGCTGAATGCCTTCTACCGCGTCTTTGAGTCCGCGCTCGTGGCGCTGCATCCGTTGTGGAAGCGGCTCGGCTATCAACGGCTCGAGCGGCCGGTCGCAGCCCTGGAGCGCTCGGTGAAGGGGCTGCTGTTCGACTGCCGGATGTGCGGTCAGTGCATCCTGAGCTCCACCGGCATGTCGTGCCCCATGAACTGTCCGAAGAACCTGCGCAACGGCCCGTGCGGCGGCGTGCGCGCGAACGGTCACTGCGAAGTGCGCCCGGAAATGAAGTGCGTGTGGCTCGAGGCTGTGGAAGGCAGCGCGCGCATTCCCGGCGGGATGGATGCCTTGCGGCAGGTGCAGGTTGCAGTCGACCGGCGCCTGCAGGGCAGGTCCTCCTGGCTGCGCGTGGTGCGCGAGCGCGTGGGAGAGATCTGAAGTGATTTTCGAAGACGAACCGGTTCCGGGCTATCCGCTGCCGATTCTCCCCGGCCACAGCTCACCGGGACGCTTCGAGCGGGTGTTGCGGATTGGACAGTTCGCGGTCACGAGCGAGCTCGCACCACCCGACTCCGCCGATCCTGAGGATGTCTACCGTCGCGCCCGGATCTTCGATGGCTACGTGGACGCCATCAACGCCACCGACGGCAGCGGTGCCAACTGCCACATGTCGAGTCTCGCCGTGTGTGCGCTGCTCACGCGCGTCGGCTACGCGCCCATCATGCAGATCTCCTGCCGGGACAGGAACCGCATCGCCATCCAGGGCGACATCCTGGGCGGCGCGGCCATGGGAGTGTGCAACCTGCTGTGCCTGACCGGCGATGGTGTGCAGGCCGGAGATCATCCGCAGGCCCTGCCGGTATTTGATCTTGATTCGATGACACTGCTCGAAACCGCACGCACGCTGCGTGATGAGCATCATTTCCTGAGCGGCCGCAAGATCACGTATGCACCGCGGGTGCTGCTCGGTGCGGCTGAAAA
The DNA here is from genome assembly GCA_036401635.1 of Steroidobacteraceae bacterium. Taxonomy (GTDB): domain Bacteria; phylum Pseudomonadota; class Gammaproteobacteria; order Steroidobacterales; family Steroidobacteraceae; genus 13-2-20CM-66-19. The sequence continues at coordinate 420 of DASWUP010000064.1, read as the reverse complement.
CCCCTTCGCGAAGCCCATCGAGTGGCGCGCGCAGCGCCTGGCGAAGAAGCTTGCTGCCGGGGCGCAGTTCATCCAGACGCAGTTCTGCTACGACCTGCCGCTGCTCAAAACCTTCATGCGCCAGGTGGAAGACTTAGGCCTCTTCGACAAGGTCTTCATACTCGTGGGAGTGGGTCCGCTGCGCTCCGCTAAGGCGGCCGAGTGGATCCGCACTCACGTGCCCGGCGTGCACATTCCCGATGAGGTCATCAAGCGCCTGGCGGGCGCGAGCGATGCCGCCTTCGAGGGCCGCAAGCTGTGCATCGATCTCATCCAGGAGATCCGCACCATCAGGGGCGTGCACGGCGTGCACGTCATGGCGTACCGCCAGGAAGAGGCCGTCGCGGAAATCATCGATCGCTCCGGGGTGTTAGGCGGCCG
>DASWUP010000063.1:0-8891 GCA_036401635.1 Steroidobacteraceae bacterium | reverse complement strand
GGTCGCCTTGCAGGCAAGCTCGGTGCTGGCGGCAGACATCCGGCTCGGTTCGCCGCAACCCCTGGGCCAGCCGTACTTCGCGGAAGCTGCGCGCCGCGGGCTGCGCTCCGCGCGCAGCACCAGCCTGCTCTCGGTGGTGTTCAATGGAGATGCCAGCCAGCTCACCAATGTGGCTGCGGTGAGCGAGGGCTACCCGTTGCGCGGGCGGGTGTTGGTCGCAGGCGAACCGTTCGCGAAAGGCTCGCCGGCGGCGGGCATCCCCGCCTCCGGGGAGGCGTGGCCGGACTCGAAGCTGCTCGCGGCGGTCGGCGGGCGCGTGGGTTCGCAGCTGTCGATCGGGGTGGCGAGCTTGCGCGTGACCCGGGTGCTGATCGCCCGGCCTGACCAGGGCGGCACCTTTGCCGAGCTCGCGCCGAACCTCCTCATGAACGTCGCGGACCTGCCGGCCACGCACCTGATCCAGCCCGGCAGCCGCGTGAGCTACGGCGCGCTGTTCGCGGGCGAGCGCGCGCGCATCGATGCCTTCAAGGCCTGGCTCAGCGCCCACAAGGCCCCTGGCGAGCGCCTGCGCGACATCACCGAAGCGAGCCCGCAGATCCGCAATGCCGTGGAGCGCGCCGGGCGCTTCCTGAGTCTCGCAAGCCTGGTGAGCGTGCTGCTGTGCGCGATCGCCGTGGCGATGGCGGCGCGCCGCTACGTACACCGGCACCTGGATACGGTGGCACTGCTCAAGACCCTCGGCGCGACGCGCGCCTTCACGCTGGCGATGTCGGTGCTGCAGCTGCTGGTGCTGGCGCTGGTCGCGGCCGTGGCGGGCGCGGCGCTCGGATTCCTCGCCCAGGAGTGGCTACTGCGCACTATCCGCGGCCTGCTGGCGGTCACCGAGCTGCCGGCAGCGAGTCTCACCCCGCTCGCCATCGGCTTCGTGACCGCGATCGCGGTGCTCGCAGGGTTCGCGCTGCCGCCGCTCCTGCAGCTCGCGCGCGTGCCGGCTCTGCGGGTCCTGCGCCGCGACGTCGGCCCGCCGCCGCCGCTCATGCTGCTCGCGTTCGGCCCCGCGATTGCGGTGGTGTTGCTGCTCATCTACTGGGTGGTGCCGGACGCCAGGCTGTTCCTGTACTTTACCGCGGCCCTCGCGGCCTTCGTTCTGGTGCTGACGCTCGCCGGCCTGCTGCTGGTGCATCTGGCCGGTGGCTTGCGCGGGCGCGTCGGGGTCGCGTGGCGCTTTGGAGTCGCGAACTTGAGCCGGCGGCGCGCCGAGAGCGTCGTGCAGCTGGTGGCCTTCGGCACCGGAATCATGGTGCTGTTGCTGCTGGGGATCCTGCGTGACGATCTGAACGGCGACTGGCAGCGCACGCTGCCGCCGAATCTTCCCAACTACTTCTTCATCAACATCCCGCCGGCGGTGCGCGAGGACTTCGTACGCTTCCTTCAGGCGCAGGGCGCACGCACCACCCGCGTGTTGCCGATGATCCGCGGGCGACTGACCGGCATCAACGGCCACGCCGTGGAGAAGTTGCGCTCGGCACGCAACGGCGAGGACACCTTTGCGACTCGCGAGCAGAACCTCACCTGGGCATCCGAGCTCGGACCCGACAACCGCATCATCGCTGGCCGCTGGTGGACGGCGGCGGATTTCGGCAGGCCGCTGGTGTCCCTGGCCACTGAATTCCAGGAATCGCTCGGCGTGCAGGTCGGTGATCGGCTGACTTTCGATATCGCCGGGGAAACATTCGAGGTCACCGTCGCGAGCATCCGCAAGGTGAAGTGGGACACTTTTCAGCCGAATTTCTTCATCGTGTTCGCCCCCGGTGTGCTGGAGGGCGCCGCAGGTACCTACATGACGAGCGCCTATTTCGCGCCCGGCACCGCCCGTTCGCTCGCGCAACTCGCGCGGCGATTTCCCAGCGTCTCGATATTCGACATCGATGAGCTGCTCACGCAGGTGCGTGCGGTGCTCGACAAGGCGGCGCTCGCGGTCCAGAGCGTGTTCGTGTTCACGCTGTTCGCGGGACTGACGGTGCTGTTGGCGGCGGTGCAGTCAAGTCGCGACGAGCGCCGCTACGAGAGCGCCATGTTGCGCACCCTCGGCGCGAGCCGGGCCACCGTGGTGCAGGGGGTGCTCGCCGAGTTCGCAACGCTCGGGAGCCTCTCCGGACTCCTCGCCGCCGTGGGCGCATCCGTAGGCGCGTATTTCCTCACGACGCACTGGCTCGACCTGCACTATACCTTCGGGCTCATGCCGTGGGTCGAGGGGGTTCTCGGTGGTGCGCTGCTGGTGGCGACCGGCGGCTGGCTCGCCACGCGCAGCGTCGTGAATCAGCCGCCGCTCACGACGTTGCGTGCTTGATCCTTCGCCGGGTTGCCGGAGACGCTAGCGCACAATGCCGATCGTGATCCAGGAGTCCGGCTCGGGGTCCCCGCGCCAGCCGAGCCCCTCGATCGTCAGCTGGTAATTGCCGGGACCGAGCGCGGAGCTGTTGAGCGCAATGCGCAGGTGGCCGTTGGAATCCTTGGTCAGGTTCGTGAGCACCGCCACGCGTCCCTGATCGATGCGATCGATGGTGACGCGGAACGAGTGAAACGGCGAGCGTGACTCGTCGATCTTGAAATCCGCCAGCTGCGTGCTGCCGCCGCCGATGGTGATCGCAGGCGTGTTGGATGCGCCCGAGCGGCTGGGGAGCACGCGAATCTCGCGCGTGCTGGTGGCCGGATCGAGCGCCCGTTCGAACGCCTGTTTTTGCAGAGCTATGATCCGATGACTCTGGGCGGCGCTACTGCCGGCGACGATGGCCAGCGCGACGCCGAGGATCGCTGCCGCGGCGGCGAGCCCCAGCGTCACCTGCGGCTTCTGCCACAGGGGCCGTGCCGGCTCCCGCCACGGCTCGGGTTTGCCACTCGCCTCGAGGAGCCGCACCCCTGCGTTCACTCTCTCGGGCAGACCGATCTGGTCCAGAAGCTCGGGATGCTGGTGACAGAAGCGCTCGAAATCGGTTGCGCCCTTGAGCGGCAGGCGTCCTGATAAATAGCGCTCGACCACCTGGTTGCGGGCGATGAAGTCCAGATCCATGGGCGCAGACGCCGCGACCGGCGCAGGCTGCGGGGGGGCGGGTGCCGCGGCGGGCGCCGCGGCCTTGGGTGTCACACTCTTCGCAGCTGTCGCAGAGGCTATCGCTGACGGTGCGGTGGCCACCGGGGCCACCGGAGCCACCGGGGCCGAGACTGCCTTTGTGGCAGGCGCTGCGGCGGCCCGCGCACTTGCCCAGCTGGCGAAGCTCGGTGGCTCGACGCGGGGCGGCTCGGCGCGCGGCGGCTCGACGCGGGGTGGCTCAGGTTTGGGTGGCGCAGCGGCAATGGTCAGCGGCGCGCGACGCGCGGCGGGTACGACGGGCGGATTGGACGGCGCCTTGCTGGGGTAGCGCTGGTAAGCCGCGCCCGCGGCAGCGAGCTTCGCGGCCGCTGCCGCCAGGGCTGGGGTTTTCGCGATCGGCACGCGCATCGGACGCAACTGCGCATCGCTCGAAGCGTTGGATGCGGCACGCGCTGACCCCGGCGGTGCCGGCTTCACCGTCGCAGGCGATGCGGCCGGAGGCACGGGCGCAGGCGTCGGGCGGGCCAGCAGCTCATCGACGAATGGGTCTTCTTCGAGCGCCAGTTCCAGCGCAGGCGCTGGCGCGAGGGCTGCACCGGCCGGGACGGCAACCGGGACTGCCGCCGCAGGATCGTGCGGCGCAAAGAACGCCTCGGGGTCGAGCAGGTTGAGGTCGGCTTGTTCTTGGTCTTTTGCCGGGGCGGCAGAGGCCGTGACCGGCGCGGCTACCGGTGCCGCAGGCGCTGCCGTCGGCAGCTCCTGGGGCGCTACGGCGACGTCCAGCGGCTCCTCGAGAGGCAGATCCGCCAGGAGCTCAAGCGATGGGCGAGACGCGGCTTCCATATGGACACATCTAAGCAACGCGCCGGCGGCGCGGCCTCGCGATGGCTCACAGATCGGGCTGCGCCCCCTCCGGTTCGTGACGCAGGTCTCAGTTGCCGCGGGCACGCAGCCGCATTGCCAAATGCGTCACGGCGCTTCAGCCCGCAGAGCCGCTCAAGAAATATTCGATCTTGTCCCGGTAACTGCGCGAGAGTTTCAGCTCGTGCCCGCCCTCGAGGGTAAGGAAGTACTCCCCGTTCATGTGGGCGCGAAGACTCCTGACCAGCCGCAGGTTGACGATGGTCGAGCGGTGTACGCGTTGGAAGAGCTTCGGATCCAGGATTTCCTCGAGCTCTTTCATCGTGCCGCGCAGGATGTGGGTGTCGCCGGCGGCGTGGATGCACATGTAGTCCCCGGCGGCGTCGATCCACTCGATCGATGCCACGGGCACGCGCACGGTCTCGCGGCCCTGCCGGATCGGTAGCACCTCGGGCCGCCGCTCGTCGACCGCCTTGGCGCCGTGGGCCAGCAACTCATCGAGCGCCAGCTCGCCGCAGCCGGTGATCTCGGCAATGATCTGCAGGAGACGGTCGCGCTGATCGGCGGCGGTCCTGGCGCGCACGTGCTCGCGCACCCGCGTGAGGGTGGCGGCGAAGCGCACATCGTCGATCGGCTTCAGCAGGTAATCGACCGCGCGCGCTTCGAACGCCTGGATGGCGTACTGATCGTAGGCGGTGACGAACACCACCACCGGCAGGGACTCGTGCGGCAGATGCGCCAGCACCTCAAATCCGGACATGCCGGGCATCTGGATGTCCAGGAACACCACATCCGGCTTGCACTGCTGGATGGCAGCGAGTGCTTCGCGCCCGCTGGCGCATTGCGCGAGGATTTCGAAGTCGGGTGCCGTGCGCAGGCGGATCTCGACCCCGCGCCGCGACAGCCCCTCGTCATCGACGATGATGGTCCGGATTTTCACGCGCGCGCACCGCGTGGGATGCCGGGCTGCAGCGGCTGCGGTTTTACCGGCGCGGCGCCGCTCGCGTCGGCGGTCTCCAGCGGCAGCGCCATTTCAACCCGCAGCCCCGGCCGTGAGTTGAGCACCGCGAAGCGGCAGGTCTCACCGTACAGCACCGTCAGGCGCTCGCGCGTGTTGCTCAGGCCCACGCCGCGCCGCTCACCCGAGCTGGCGCCCTCGCGCAGGCCCGGGCCGTCATCGATGACCGATAGCTCCAGCCGTCCCTCGCGGGTGCGGCCTTCGATGCGCACCAGGCCTCCCTGCTCGCGCGCGGACACCGCGTACTTCAGCGAGTTCTCCAGCAACGGTTGCAACAGCAGGCTCGGCACCAGTGCGCCGAGAGCTGACTCCTCGATCGCGTACTCGAGCCGCAGCCGCTCGCCGAAACGCAGCCGCTCGGTGCCGAGGTACAGATCCAGCGCCTCGATTTCCTGGCGCAGCGTGACCTTCTTCATCGGGTCCTGGTCGAGCGTATAGCGCAGGAACTCCGACAGGCGCGTCACCGCGTGGTTCGCCGTGCGGTTCTGGTTGTCGAGGATGAGCGTGGATATGGCGTTCAGCGTGTTGAACAGGAAATGCGGGTTCAGCTGATAGCGCAGCATCTTCAGCTGCGCTTCCTGCGCCAGGGCCACTGCCTTGAGCATCGCCTCTTCCTGCTTGCGCTGCGACTCGTAGAACTTGATGCCGAAGTACAGCACACTCCAGCACAGCAGCAGGTAGGTCGTGGACAGGGCGCCGCCGAAGAGCTCGAACAGCGTCTTGGCCTGCCAGTCCGGCTCGACGAACCACTTGTAAGACAGGTTGATGACGATGCGCAGCGCGAGCGCGGTCACGTAGCAGGTCGCGAGCACGCCCACGATCATGGTGCGCGGCGGCCGGCCCCACAGGCGCCGGTAGATGAAGCGCATCGGCATCGACAGGAGGAACCCCGAGACCGCCGCCACCGCGATCACGCGCGCGTAGCTGGAGGGCTTCTCGTACAGCAGCGCACCGAAGTACTGGGTGATGCCGTACGCGGCCCAGCCCGCGGCGTGCAGGCTCCAGAACAGCACGTTGCGGTTGGTACGGAATTGCTCGAGCGTCGGCATCTTCATGGCTGCGGCTGCGAGCGGTTTGGTTCAGCGCACGCAAACGCATGAAGCTTAGGGCATCCGGCAGGTCGGCCGCCGCCTAAGTGGACGCGCCGGCACCTCGTTTCGTCGCAGCCCGAGAGCTGCGCGCGACGCCGTGGCAGCTACCGGCGGCTTATCCTTAAGCCGTTGATTATGGAATCTTATTTACGTCGGTCGGCCCAACGAATGCGCCCAGGCCCATCGGATCGGGCGGGCTCGCGAGCGCATCGAGCGGCAGCGTCGCCGAGAGCGCCGCGCCTTGGGCGAAGTCACAGCCGATGGCGGTCAGCCACTGTAGCGCCGCCTGCGAGTCGACTCTCTTGGCGGCGCAATGAATTCCCATCACCTTGGCTGCCTGCACGGTGGCGACCACGAGCGCCTGGGAGAGCTTGTCCTTGAGTGCGGATGAGCTGAGCTTTGGGTCGATCTTCACCAGTCGCACCGCCTTGGAGCGCAGCAGCGGCAGCACCTGGGAATCGAAGGAGAAGTCATCGATCACCACCCAGGCGCCCAGCTTCTCGCACTGGTTGATGAAGCGCTCGACCTGGGCACGGCGCTGCGCGCACAGCGCTTCTGCAATTTCGAAGCCGAGCGTCTCGGCGGCGATGCCGTGGGCATTGAGCGCCGCGGAGATTTTCTGCGCGAAGCGCTCGTCCTCGAGCGTCGCGATCGACAGGTTGACCGTGAAGCTGGTGGGCTGCGAGTTCCACACGGCGCGATGCGCGGCGAGCCACGCCAACAGCCGCTGCAGGATCAGCCAGTCCAGTGCCGCCGGATCGCGTTGCGCGTCGCGCGGCGAGATGCGCGACAGGATCTGAAAGCGGCGCGTTTGTCCGCCCACGCGCAGCTTCGCGAACGGCAGCGCTTCGAGTATCAGGTTCGCGCTGCTCACCGGGGCGGCCGCCACCGCCGGTGCGGCTGACGGGGCGGCCTCGGGCTGCACTGGCACCGGGGGCACGGCGCTCGGCACATCCGGAATGAACTCAAGACTGACCATCTCCCAGGATGTTTCCATCTCCGCCGGCGCCCCGGAGCCGTTCAGGCCGGACTTGGGCGGCGGCGTCGGGATGTCCAGGGGTGTGAGCTCGAACTCGAGGATGTCATTAACCTGTGCGGGCGAGATGACCGCGCGGGCTGTGGAGGGGATGCTGTTTGGCGCGGCCGGCTCGGGCGGCGATGCGACCGCGGATTCGACCGCGGGCTCGACTTTCGCCGCGCCGGCGGACTCGGCGTAGCTGCCCGGCTTCGGCGTATCGTCCGGTTTCAGGAGCACCGCGAGGCGCTGCATGATGGCGCGCACCGACGCGGCCGTCACGCGCTCTTGCGTGTCGTCCCCGACCGACTTGCAGTCGGCGAGGATCATGGCGATCCCGACGAGCTTGCCGGTCGGCGCGCGCACCGGCAGAAACAGCGCGTGCCGGCCATCCTCCAGACTCGCCTCGTGGCAGGGAATCGAGGTGTCCGTGCGCAGGATCTCCAGGGCCTCGAGGATCACGCCGTGCTCATCGGGTCCGAGTGCGCCTTCGCTCAGCCACAGCACGTTGGCTTCGTGATCGCACAGGGAAACCGAGTGCAGACGCCGCTGCGGCAGCACCTCGCGCAACTGCTGACCGAGTGACGACACCGTCGCGGGCCCGGCGGCCGCGCTGGCCACGACCGCGAGCGCGGGTGAATTCGCGGGCGGGCGTTTGGCGGTGGCTTTCTGTCGCAAGGGGGCTTCCTGTTCTGGAGTTTGCACGGGCAGGCTCGGCGCCCCGCCTCGAAGGAAGGGTGGCAGCCCGGCGTCCGCGGCGCCGTGATTTCCCTCGCGGTTCTATCGCCAAAAAGCGACGGGTTGCGCCCGTCGCCATTTGTCATATTCACCCGCGTCGATTAGAACTCGCGTCCGCCGCCAATGAAGTCACGTTTGCCGATCTGCACGCCGTTGTGACGCAGGATGTTGTAGGCGGTCGTGACGTGGAAGAACACGTTGGGAAGCACCCAGTACTGCAGAAAATCCAGCCCCTTGAACTCGAGGGTGCGCGCGTCGCCGGTGGGCACCTTGATGTCGCGCGTCTCCGAGCCTTCGAGCGCGCTCGCAGGCACGCTTTTGATGTAGTCGATGGTGCGGGCGATGCGCGCGCGCAGCTGTTCGATGGAGGTTTCGTTGTCCTCGAAGCGCAGCGGTTCCCGGGCGGCGAGACGGGCGACCGAATTCTTCGCAATGTCACAGGCGATCTGCACCTGGCGCGTCAGCGGGTACATGTCCGGCGCCAGGCGCGAGGCGAGCAGCACGCCCGGGTCGAACTTGCGCTGCGTGGCGTGGGCGAGCCCCTTCTCCAGAATCCGCGAGAGATTGCCGAGGGTGTCCGCGAAGACTTCCACCGAGAGCGCGTGCATCGTGATTTTCATGATCGTTGCCTTTTTTGGCTGCGGGCGTGGGGGGCTGATTCTAGACCGTGAGGGTCTGGCGCGCCTGCCTCCCAGGTGAAACAATGTACGCCCTGCCACCGCGAATTGAGGCTGCCATGAACCTCATCTGGATGCCGGCGCAACTTGCCATGTTCGCCAAGGTGGTGGATCTCAAGGGCTTCTCGGCAGCGGCGCGCGCGCTCGCGGTCCCGAAGGCCGCGGTCAGCCGCGCCGTGGCGGACCTGGAAAAGGCCCTCGGCGTGCGCGCGCTCGAGCGCACCACGCGGCGCATTTCGCTCACCTCCGCCGGCAGGCTCCTGTACCCGCACGCCAAGCGCGTCGGCGAGGAAACCGACGCCGCGCGCACCGCGATCGCGAAACTGCAGTCGCCCGAGGCGCGGCCGCTGCGCGTGGTAGCCGATCCCACTTATGGGCGGGTGCTGCTCTCGCCGCTGGT
>DASWUP010000062.1:0-8595 GCA_036401635.1 Steroidobacteraceae bacterium | reverse complement strand
TTCGCCGAGGCCTACGTGGAGCTCGGCAACGCCTACCTTCTGCAGGCGCAGTATGGCCCTGCCATGGGTGCGGAGGCGACCAGCCGTGTGCTGCGCCAGGCCGCGGACCGGGCTGGCGCGGCCGTCGACAGCGCGCTGGGTATTGATCCGAAGCTCGGCGAGGCCCTGATCCTTCGCGGCGCCCTGGCTATGCGGCTCGACGACACGCCGAAGGCCGAGGCCGACCTGCGCGCCGGTCTCGCACTCAGTCCCAGCAGCGCCCGCGGCCATCAACTGCTGGGCGAATTGCTGGCCGAGGACCCCGCCAAAATAGAAGAAGCTCTCGCTCTGATCGAACGCGCGCGCCCGCTCGATCCGCTCGAACCGCGCGGCTTGTACTACCAGGGACTGCTCGAATCGCTGCGCGGCAACGTAGCAGAGGCGGAGCGACTGCTGCTCGCGGCCCTGCAACTGCGTCCAGACTATGCACCCGCCCTGACGCGCCTGGCGCTATTGAATTGGGTGTGGCGCGGCCAATTCGCCGAGGCCATCAAGTACACCGAGTACGCCGTGAAGGCCGACCCGCAGGCACCTTACCTGCGCGGTCCCGCCATCGCGTCGTACCTGGAGTTGGACGATGTCGCCGCGGCGCAGAGCCTCGCGCCAAGGGCAGCGGCCGGCGATTTCGCTGAGGCGCTCCACACGTACGCCGGTGACTATGGCGCCGCCGCCGCACTGCTCTATGCAGACCCGCAGCGCTACAGCGCCTGCGACTGGAGCAGCGACTCGTATGCGCTGCTCGAGCAGGCGCGCGCCAGCCGGCAGTACGCGCGTGCGCGTGACTTCCTCGAGCGGCGCGCGTCGATCGTCGTGCACGGCGATGCCCTGCTCGTCAAAGCGGGTGCCGAACACGCGGCGACCGTCGTGGCTCAGATCCTCGAAACATCCGGTGACCACGCAGGCGCCCGCCGTCTGCTCGAGGCAGTGCTCAGGCAGCTCGACCGCGCGACCCCACCGACCTCAGGGAACTGTGTACACGTTACTCGCACGCGGGCGCGGACGCTGGCGCTGCTGCAACGCGACGCCGAGGCCATAGTCGCTCTTAAACGTGCCACCCTGGGCGAAAACGCCTGGTATTACGGCTGGTACCTGTTCGACCGCGATCCTGCGTACGCCCGTGTGCGCGAGGATCCCGAGTTCCGCTCATTGCGTGCGGCTTATCGTGCCAGGGTAGAGGCGGAGCGCGGCAAACTGGCGCCGCTGCGGTCGGCGGGCCTTATCCCGGCACGACCCTGATGCGTGCCGCGGTCACATGGCGCTCGCCAGGCGCATCTGCTCGCTGAGCGCCGCGAGCGACTCCACCGGCGCCGAGCAGACACTGCCCCGACAGATGTAGGCGACGGCGTCCGCGCGCGAAGCCTTGTCGGCCAGCGCCGCCGGCAGATCCGGTGCGTCGGCAGGTATGGCGAGCACTATCCGCCGTGGCGCGTAGAGTTTTGCCAGCTCCCTACGCCAGGTTTCGATCAGCGCGGGCTCACCACGAATGATGACGATTACCGGCGGCTGCAGCAGCTCCTCGAGCGCCGTGAGGAGACTCATGTGCGCATGCGGGTGGCTGACGAGCGCCGCCCACGCCGCCCGCAGCGTGCGCTCCGCCGCCGCCAGGTAACGTGGCTCGCCGAGCAAATGCCCCAGGCGCTGCAGCACGCAGGCGGCAATGCCGTTGCCCGCGGGAGTGGCGTCGTCGCTGAATGACTTGGAGCGATGGATCAGGGTTTCGTGCTCGTCGGAGGTGAAGTAGAAGCCGCCCGACGCGCTGTCGGAGAAATGCGCCAGCACAACCTCGAGCAGCTGCTGCGCAAACTCGAGCTCCTCGCCCCTGAAGCGCACCTGCTGCAGCTCGAGCACCGCATCGGCGAGATACACGTAATCATCCAGATAAGCGTTCAGGTGCGCGCGGCCATCCATGGAGGCGGCCAGGAGTCTGCCGTCGCGCCACAGCGTGCGGCGGATGAAATCGAGCGCGCGGCTGGCAGAGTCCAGCAGGTCATCGCGCGCCAGCGCGCGCGCGGCGATCGCCATGCCGCGGATCATCAGCGCGTTCCACGAGGTGAGGATTTTCTCATCGCGGCCCGGACGCACGCGCTGTGCTCGAATCTCGAACAGCTTGGCGCGCGCCGACACCAGCAGCGCCTCGACCTCAGCGGGCGTGCGAGCAACGCGCTGCGCGATCTCCTCCAGCGACGAGGATACGTACAGGTGCCAGCGCCTCTCGAAGTTCGCCGCCCGCCCGAGGCCGAAGCGCGGCGCGAACACCGCCAACTCGTCGGCGCCGAGCGAGGCGGTTATTTCCCCGCGATCCCATACGTAGAACCTGCCCTCGTGTCCCTCCGAGTCGGCATCGAGACTCGAGTAGTAACCGCCCTGCGGGGACTGCATCTCGCGCACGGTCCACGCGGCCGTCTCGAGCGCCACGCGCGCATAGAACGGATCGCCGCCGGCGAGCGCGGCCTGCGCGTATACCGCCAGCAGCGCGGCGTTGTCGTACAGCATCTTCTCGAAGTGCGGGATCATCCAGTACTCATCGACCGAGTAACGGCAGAAGCCGCCTCCCAGCTGGTCGTTGATCCCGCCTTCGGCCATGCGCCGCAGCGTGAACGTCGCCATGTACAGCGCCTGCAGGTCGGGTTCGGACGCGGCCGCGCTCGCACGCCAGTCGCGCAGCAGCCGCTCGATCGTCAGTGGGTGCGGAAATTTCGGCGCGCCGCCAAAGCCGCCGTGGCGGGGATCGAAGCTGCGCGCCAGCTGCGCGCGGCTCGTGGTCAGCGGCGCCTCGCTCAGCTCGGTGTCGCTCGCGGCCGGCGGGGGATTGAGCCCGGTGAAGGCCGACATGAGCGCGTCGTTCTGCCTGCGCAGGTCCGCGTCATGCCCGCGCTAGTACTCGGCGACGCGCAACAAGATGTCCTTGAACGCCGGCAGGCCATAGCGGGCCTCTTTCGGAAAGTACGTGCCGCCGAAGAACGGCTGCTGGTCGTCGTGCGTGAGGAACATGGTGAGCGGCCAGCCGCCGCTGCGTTGCGTGAGCATCTGCTGCGCGATCTGGTAGATGCGGTCGATGTCGGGGCGTTCCTCGCGGTCGACTTTGATGTTGACGAAGTTGTCGTTGAGGATCCGTGCCGTAGCTTCGTCTTCGAAGCTCTCTTTTTCGAGTACGGAACACCAATGACAGGCGTTGTATCCCACGCTCAGGTGGATCGGTTTCCTCTCACTGCGTGCGCGCTCGAGTGCCGCGCTTCCCCACGGATACCACTCGACGGGATTGTGAGCGTGTTTCCGCAGGTACGGACTCGTCTCGGAGGCGAGATGATTCGTGTACTTCGGCATGCCGTCGTCGTTGAGATGGCTGATCTTCATCCGGATCTCCGAGCCCGATTGTATACTTCCGCCCCCGCCCCATCCGTCCCCGATCCGATGCTGAAGCCGCACGCACCTCCCGTCGAGCCCGCCGCGCGCGTACTGCGCCTGAAGCGCGGCGAGGAACGGCGCCTTGCGGCGGGGCACGTGTGGGTGTTCAGCAATGAGATCGACACGGACAGCACGCCGCTGAGCGCATTCACGCCCGGGGCGGTGGCGGAGCTGCGCACGCACCGCGACGCGTTCATCGGCTACGCCTGCGTCAACCCGCACGCGCTCATCTGCGCGCGCATCCTGTCGCGCGCTGCGGCGCAACCCGTGGACCGAGCGCTCATCGAGCGGCGGCTCACCGCGGCGCTCGCGCTGCGACAGCGGCTTACGGCCGCGCCGTATTACCGCTGGGTGTTTGGCGAGTCGGACCAGCTGCCGGGCCTGGTACTCGATCGCTACGGCGAGGTGATCGTCGGCCAGATCGCGACGGCCGGCATGCAGGCACTGAGCGACGAGGTCGCCGCCGCAGTGCGCGCAGTGCTCAACCCGGCGGTGCTGCTCTGGAAGAACGACTCCGCGGCGCGCGAGCTCGAGCATCTGCCACGGGTTGTGGAGACCGCCTTCGGGGACGTCCCCGCCACAATCGAAGTCGTGGAGGGCGCTCTGTCGTTCACGGCGCCGCTCGTCGAGGGACAGAAGACCGGTTGGTTTTATGACCAGACCGCCAACCGCGCGCGGCTCCGGCGTTATATTCCAGCGGGCGCACGCGTGCTCGATGTGTGCTCGTACGCGGGCGCCTGGGCGCTCACGGCGCTGCGCCACGGCGCGGCGCGCGCGCGCTGCGTGGACTCATCGCAGGCGGCGTTGGATTTTGCGCAGCTCAACGCCGCTCGCAATGGCACCGCCGTCGAGGTGCTGCGTGCGGACGCGTTCGAGGCACTGAAGGCCCTGGGCGAACAGGGCGAGCGGTTCGACGTCGTCATTCTCGACCCGCCGGCATTCATCAAGCGCAAGAAAGACATCCCGCAGGGGCAGGCGGGGTACCGCAAGCTCAACCAGCTGGCCCTGGGACTGCTCGCCGACGAGGCGCTGCTCGTGTCCTGCTCCTGCTCGTATCATCTCGCCGCCGAGGAGTTGGTGAACGCCATCCAGAGCGCCGCGCGTCACAGCGGGCGCTTCGTCCAGATCCTGGAAGCGGGCGGTCAGTCGCCCGATCACCCCGTGCACCCGGCGATCCCCGAAACGCGCTATCTGAAGGCGTTCTTCTGCCGCGTGACACGCGCGGTCGGCTAAACTTCGCGCCTCATGCTGACCTATCCCGGCTTCAACCCGATTGCCTTCGAGATCGGCCCGATCAAGGTGCACTGGTACGGGATCATGTACCTGCTCGGATTCGGGGGCGGTTGGTGGCTTGCACGCCAGCGCGCCGCAAAGCCCGCTTCGACCTGGAAACCGAACGACGTCGACGATGTCATCTTCTTCGCCATGCTCGGTGTGATTATCGGCGGGCGCATCGGCTACGTGCTGTTCTATGGTTTGACCTTCTGGGCGAACGATGCGTGGTATCCGCTCAGGATCTGGGAGGGCGGCATGTCCTTCCACGGCGGACTGCTCGGCGGCATCACGGCGGTGACGCTGTTTGCCTGGCGCCGCGGCCGCAATCCCGCCGACGTCTGCGATTTCACCGCGCCGTTGCCGGCGCTGGGGCTGTTCTTTGGCCGCATCGGTAACTTCATTAACGGCGAGCTGTGGGGCAAGGTGACGAACGTGCCGTGGGGATTTCGCGTCAACGGCGAGGTGCGGCACGCCTCGCAGCTCTACGAGGCGGCTCTGGAAGGGGTGCTGCTGTTCACGGTGCTGTGGTGGTTCACCACACGCCCGCGGCCACAACTGGCGCCCTCGGGGCTGTTCTTGCTCATCTATGGCGTGTCGCGCTTCCTGGTGGAGTTCGTGCGGGTGCCGGATGAGCACATCGGCTATCTCGCCGGCGGCTGGTTCACCGAGGGGCAACTGCTGTCGGCGCCGATGATATTCGCCGGCCTCGCGCTGCTGGTGTGGGCGTACCGCGTGCGTGCGCCCTCGGGCAATTTCGCCATCGCACAATGAAGCAGTACCTGGAGCTGATGCGCCGGATCCGGACCGAGGGCGTGCGCAAGGATGACCGCACGGGCACCGGCACATTGTCGGTGTTTGCGCACCAGATGCGCTTCGATCTGGCGCAGGGCTTTCCGCTGATCACCACCAAGAAGATCCACCTGCGCTCGGTGGTGTACGAGCTGCTGTGGTTCCTGCGTGGCGACACCAACGTCGCCTGGCTGCGCGAGCACGGTGTCACGATCTGGGACGCATGGGCGGATGCGCACGGGGAGCTCGGCCCGGTCTACGGCAAGCAGTGGCGTGCCTGGCCGGCAGCCGACGGCCGCGCCATCGACCAGATCGCGCAGGCGGTCGAGCGGCTGAAAGCCGACCCTGATTCGCGCCGCATCATCGTCAGCGCCTGGAACGTGGGCGAGCTCGAGCGCATGCGGCTCATGCCCTGTCATGCGTTTTTCCAGTTCCACGTGGCCGCCGGGCGCTTGTCCTGCCAGCTCTACCAGCGCAGCGCGGATGTGTTTCTCGGCGTACCATTCAACATCGCCAGCTACGCGCTGCTGACGCACCTGTTTGCGCAGCAGTGCGATCTGAATCCCGGCGAGCTCATATGGTGCGGCGGCGACTGCCACTTGTATCTGAATCACCTCGAGCAGGCGGACCTGCAACTGACGCGCACGCCGCTGGCGCCGCCGCAGCTGCTGATCCGCCGCCGGCCGGCGAGCATTTTCGGCTATCAGTACGAGGACTTCGAGTTCGTGAATTACCAACATCACGCGGCGATCAGCGCGCCGGTGGCGGTGTGAACATGGCTGACACCGAGGAGCAGGGGCCGCTGATCGAGGTGCGCGATTCGCGCCTGCACGGCCTGGGAGTGTTCGCGGCGCGGCGCATCCCGACGGGCACGCGCGTCATCGAGTACCTGGGCGAGCGCGTGTCGCATGCCGAGGCGGATCGCCGTTACGACCACAGGGATGCGGGCGACAACCACACGTTCCTGTTCATCGTCGACTCGCGCACCGTGATCGACGCCGGCGTCGACGGCAACGAGGCGCGTTTCGTGAATCACTCCTGCGAACCGAACTGCGAATCGGTGATCGAGAACCGGCGCGTATTCATCGACGCGATCCGCGCCATCGAGCCGGGAGAGGAGCTCACCTACGATTACCAGATCCAGCGCGAAGCGGACGACCCGCCCGACATCGACGCCATCTTCGCGTGCCGCTGCGGCTTCGAGCGCTGCCGCGGCACCATGCTGTGGCCGCCGCAACGACCCACAAGCTGGGAGCGGCGCGCCCGTCGCCGTTGAGCGCGGCCTGCAGCAAGGCGTACCCACTGCATGAACCACCAGCGCCGCCTGAGTCTGTCGGCAGTCATTGGCGCCATGGGCATCGTCTATGGCGACATAGGCACGAGCCCCTTGTACGCGCTGCAGTCGGCGCTGGACGCGGCCGGTAGCTTCGATGCGGAGGTGGTGCTCGGCGTGCTGTCGCTGATCTTCTGGAGCCTCGCGATCTCCGTCACCCTCAAGTACGTGACGGTGATCATGCGCGCCGACAACGAAGGGGAGGGCGGGATCCTGGCCCTGTTTGCGCTCGCCCAGCGGCGGCTGATCACCGGCAGCACCTGGGCGAAGGTCGCGGTAGGGCTGGCGCTCGCGGGCACCGCGTTCTTCTTCTGCGATGCGCTGATCACGCCGGCGATTTCCGTGCTGGGCGCGGTCGAGGGTCTGGAGGTTCTGGATCCACGCTTCAAGAGTTGGGTGATCCCGGTCACCATCGCCGTCATCGCGGTGCTGTTCGCCTACCAGCGCCACGGCACCGCTAAGGTGGCGAGCCTGTTCGGCCCGGTGATGCTCGTATGGTTCGTGGTGATCGCGGTCATCGGCGCCTTTCCCATCAGCCGCAATCCGCAGGTGCTGGCGGCGCTCAATCCGCTGCACGGGATCGGCCTGCTGTTTCACCGCCCATCGCAGGCGCTCGCGATCATCGGCGCGGTGTTCCTCGCCATCACCGGCGGTGAGGCGCTGTATGCGGACATGGGGCATTTCGGCAGGCGTCCGGTGCGCATCGCGTGGTTCGCGCTGGTGGGGCCGGCGCTCGTGGTCAACTACTTCGGTCAGGGCGCACTGCTGCTCGAGCTCGGCAAAGCGGTGGAGCATCCGCTCTACCACCTGGTATCCGCTTCGGTGCTGCCGTGGATGGTCATTCTGGCGACAGCTGCCGCGATTATCGCCTCGCAGGCCACGATCTCCGGCGCCTTTTCCATCGCGCGCCAGGCGGTGCACCTGGACCTGCTACCGCGGCTGCGTGTGCTGCAGACCTCGGCGCTCGAGCACGGCCAGATTTACGTGCCGGTCGTGAACTGGCTGGTGCTCCCCGCGGTCATCCTCTTTGTGGTCGGCTTCGGCTCCTCCGACGCCCTGGGGGGCGCCTACGGCGCCGCGGTCGTCGGCACCATGGTCGTAACCACGATCCTCGGCGCGTTCGTGGCCGCCACTCAATGGAATTGGCACAAATGGCACGTGGCGGGCCTATTCGGCCTGATGCTGGTGACCGACACCGCCTATGTCGCCGGCAACATGACCAAGGTGCCCGCCGGGGGATGGATTCCGCTGACGCTCGGGGCGGGGCTGTGCCTGGTATTCATGACCTGGCGCAACGGACGGCTCGAGCTGCGCGCGGCGCTGGCGAAGCTGGCCGTGCCGCGCAGCGAGTTGGCGAAGCTGATCGCCGGCGTGCACCGCGTACCGGGGACGGGCGTATTTCTCGCCAGCAACGCCAATCTGGTGCCGTCGGCGCTGATCCGCAACATCGAGCACAACTGTGTCGTGCATCAGCGTGTCATCATCCTCAACGTCGAGATCGCCGACACGCCGCGCCAGGACCCGGTGCGGCGCCTGCGTATCGAAGAGCCGGTGCCGGGCGTTCACCTGATCACCGCGCGCTTCGGTTTCATGGAAACCCCGGATGTTGCCGAAGCGCTCAAGGCGTGCCGCGCGCGCGGCCTGCGCGTGTTCACCGAGGACAGTTCGTTCTTTGTCGGGCGCCACGTGGTACGGGCGCGACCGCTGCCGGGTCTGCGCGGCCTGCAGCGCCGCCTGTTTGCGCGCATGCAGCA
>DASWUP010000061.1:0-7344 GCA_036401635.1 Steroidobacteraceae bacterium | reverse complement strand
AACGGAAACCCTGAGAAAAAAGGCACTTTTGAAACAGCCGAATTGAAAAAAGCGCTTGCGAAAGCGCGCCCATGTTCTATTTTCCGCGCCGATTCTCATCGCGCGGCCGCACGGCGCCGCGTTTCGCAACATCAAATTCTCGAGGAGTAGCGAAAAATGGCGAAAAAGGGTGGCGCACCGACGAAGTCGGAAGTCCTGACACATATCTCCAAAGACACCGGGCTCTCCCGCAAGCAAGTCGGAGGCGTCTTCGATTCGCTCGGCGGTGTGATCAAGAAGAGCCTGCGCGGTAACGG
The DNA here is from genome assembly GCA_036401635.1 of Steroidobacteraceae bacterium. Lineage (GTDB taxonomy): Bacteria > Pseudomonadota > Gammaproteobacteria > Steroidobacterales > Steroidobacteraceae > 13-2-20CM-66-19. The sequence goes on along the minus strand of DASWUP010000061.1, from coordinate 7,048 downwards.
TCTGTTCACCATGCCCGGGCTGCTGAAAATGAAGGTCGTCAAGAAACCCGCGACCAAGGCACGCGAAGGCGTCAACCCGTTCACCGGCCAGAAGATGATGTTCAAGGCCAAGCCGGCGAGCAAGAAAGTTCGCGTCATGCCGCTGAAGAGCCTGAAGGGGATGGTCAACTCGTAACCGCCCGGACTTTTCCGCAACCGCGGGCAAAGGCCCGGGAGGAGCGCGGCTCCTTCCGGGCTTTTTGTTGTTCAGTGCGCGCCGCGCGGTAAGGGCGCCTGTGCCTGCCGGCTTAGCGCGCGCGGCCGCGCCGCTCAGGCGCCTCCCGGGGGCGTCAGCTCTGCTTTTCGACCGGTACGATGGTCAGTTCCACGCGGCGGTTCTGCTGCCGGCCGACGGCCGTGCCATTGGAGGCAACGGGATGGTTTTCCCCGTCGCCCAAGACCATCAGGCGTGCCGCGCGCACGCCACGGCTGCTCAGATAAGCCGCCACCGACTTTGCGCGGCGCTCCGACAGGGTCTGATTGTATGCCGCGCTGCCCGTCGAGTCCGTGTGGCCGGCCACTTCGACCATGGTCTGGTCGTACTGGACCAGGGTCGCGCTCACCTTGTCCAGAATCGGGTAGAAATCCGCGTTCAGATCCGCGCTGTTGCTCGCGAAAGTGATGCTGCCCGGCATTGCGAGCGTGATGTTGTTGTCTTTACGGACGACGGCCACACCCGAGCCGGCCATGCTGGCGCGCAACTGCTGTTCCTGGCGGTCCTGGTAGTTTCCGATCGCGCCGCCGGCGACCCCGCCGATCGCGGCTCCGATGAGCGCGTTCTGGAACTTGTCACCGTTTGTCAGCAGCCCGATGACGGCACCCGCCGCGGCCCCCAAACCTGCGCCGGTGCGCGTCTTATGATAGTCAGGGCTCGTCGCGCCCTGTTGCACAGTCTCACACGCACTTGCCAAACCAATCACTGCAACCAGTCCTACAAGGGCAGGGGTTTTCACTGTCACTTCTCCGCCATAAGGGAGCCAACAGTGTACCGTTCGCGTGCTGCGGCGCCGAGCTGAGGGCGATGTCATGCGCCCTGTGAGCGTGCCATGAACTCGAGCACCACATCGCGCAGCTCGTTGAGGCGCCCGTGAAAGAAGTGGCCGGCGCCGGGGAGCATCCTCAGCTCGGCAGCCGGTGACAGCGGCTCAGCCCAAGCCCGCACCGTCTGCGGCGGCACCACCTCATCGGCGTCGCCCTGCACGATGAGCCATGGACAGGCGGGCGCGGCATCGGTTACCGGGATTAGCGTGATACCCGGCGCCACGGCGATGAGACGCTCAGGTGCGGCCTCCCCCGCCGCGCGCACCGCCACCGCGCCACCGAAGGAAAATCCCGCCAGCCACAGGGCCGCATGCGGCCAGCACCGCCGCCCGTACGCGATGACGGCGAGCGCGTCGGCAGTTTCACCGCGACCGTCGTCGTAACTGCCGGCGCTCGTGCCGACGCCACGAAAATTGAAGCGGATGGCGGGCGCGCCGAGCTCCTCGAGCGCGCGCGCCACGGTGTACACGACCTTGTTGTCCATGGTCCCGCCGTAGAGCGGATGCGGGTGGCAGACCACGGCGAAGGCGGTGACGGGCTCGGGCCCGCGGCCCTCGATGACCGGTGTCTCGATGAGCGCCTGCAGAGCTCCGGCGGGGCCTGAGAGGGTCGTGCGCTGTGCAAGCGGGGGCTGCCGCACCGCCGTCTTCAGGAAACCGCGGCCGGCGGCGCAGCCAGCCGCACCAGCAGACGGTTCAGGCGCTGCACGTACTCGGGGGCATTGGCGAGCTGAGTGCCTTCGGCGAGCGCCGCCTGGTCGTACAACAGCTGCGCGAGCTCGGCGAACTGGGCCACATCCGCGACCCCATCCAGGTAAGTGACCAGCGGGTGGCTCACATTGACCTCCAGCACCGGGCGGACTGCGGGGGTCTTTTGACCGGCGGCGGCGAGGATGCGCCGCATCCGCTCGCCCAGATCATGCTCGCCGAGCACCAGGCAGGCGGGCGATTCCCTGAGGCGCTCGCTGACGCGCACTTCGGTGACGCGCTCGCCGAGTGCGTCCTTGATGCGCTTGAGCAAGCCCTTGCTTTCCCTGAGCTGCACATCGTGCTGTTTGCGATCGGCATCGCTGGCGAGTCCGCCGAGCTCCAGGTTCCCGCGCGCGGCATCCTTGAAGCGCTTGCCCTCGTAGGTGTCGAGCTGCCCCATGACCCATTCGTCGATACGCTCGGCGAGCAGCAGCACCTCGAGGCCGCGTTCCTTGAGGCGCTCGATAGCGGGACTGCCGCGCGCCGCCTCCAGGCTCTCGGCGATCACGTAATAGATCCGCTCCTGTCCGGGTTGCATGCGCGCGAGGTACTCGCTGAGACTCACGCACGGGCTGTTGTCGCTGGTGTGCGTGCTGGCAAAGCGCAGCAGCGGCAGGATGGCCCCGTGGTTGGCGTGATCCTGTACGATTCCCTCTTTCAGCACCGCACCGAATTCCTTCCAGAATGTCGCGTACTTCTGCGGCTCATCCTTCGCCAGGCGCGCCAGCAGATCGAGCACCCGTTTGGTGAGCCCACTCCTGATGGCCTCGACCTCCGGCTCCTGCTGCAGGATCTCGCGCGAGACGTTCAGCGGCAGGTCGCTGGAGTCCACCACGCCCTTGACGAACCGCAGGTACAGCGGCAGGAACTGCTCGGCGTCGTCCATGATGAACACCCGGCGCACGTACAGCTTCACTCCGCGCACCGCCTCGCGCTGCCACAGGTCAAAGGGAGCGTGTGCGGGCAGGTACAGGAGACTGGTGTATTCGCGCTTGCCTTCTACCTTGTTGTGACTCCAGGCGAGCGGATCGGTGAAGTCATGGGCCAGGTACTGGTAGAACTGCCGGTACTCCTCGTCCGTAATTTCCGCGCGCGGCAGCGTCCACAGCGCCTTTGCCTGGTTGACCACTTCATACTCGAGCGACGCCTCGCCCTCCTTGCGCATGCTCACCGCAAAGCCGATATGGTCCGAATAGCGCCGGATGAGGCCGCGCACGCGCATCGGATCGGTGAACTCGCGGGCGTCGGCTTTCAGGTGCAGCGTGACCGCCGTACCGCGGGCCGGCTGCGTCACCGTCTCCACCGTGAATTCCCCGTCGGCGCCGGACTCCCAGCGCACCGCCGCCTCCGGCGGCGCCCCGGCCTTGCGCGAGCGCACCTCGACGCGCTCGGCGACGATGAAGGCCGAATAGAAGCCCACCCCGAACTGCCCAATGAGCTGCGAGGCCTTCTGCTCGTCCCCCGACAGCGAGCGGAAAAACTCCGCGGTGCCCGAGCGCGCGATGGTGCCGAGGTTGGCGATGGCCTCCTCGCGCGTCATGCCGATGCCGTTGTCGGTGATGGTCAGGGTGCCGGCGGCCGGATCGGCGTCGATGCGAATGCCGAGCTCCGGGTCATCGGCAAGCAGCGCGCTGTGTGCGATCGCTGCGAAGCGCAACCGATCGCAGGCGTCGGAGGCGTTGGAGATGAGCTCGCGCAGGAAGATCTCCCGGTGGCTGTACAGGGAGTTGATCATGAGCTTCAGCAGCTCGCGGACCTCGGCCTGGAAGCCGTGCGTCTCGCGCGCGCGCGCAGGCTTGGGGTGGTCTCGCCGGTTGTGTTCGGATTCCATGCTCGCCATCCGCGAAACCTGCCAGGGGGTCCGCAAACAGTCGATCATGGGAACAGCTAAGGAATTTTCAAGCGCCGCGTGCGGGCCAGGAAGGCCCCGGGGCAAGGCGACGCTTCGGGCGCGCCGCCGGGGAGGCTCTACACCACGAAGCTGAGCAGGAGCCGCTGGGCGAGGAGCAGTGTCGCCGCGCCGGCCAGCAAGACTCCGGAGGCTGCGGCCACGAGTGGCGCTGCGGCGCAGATGACTTCGGCCGCCGTCGACGTCGCCACGTGGCGACAGACGCCGGCGACATCGTCGAGCTCGTCCCAGAGATGCAGAAGGAATTCCATCGGTGGGCCACTCTACCCAGCCCCCGTGGGTGCTGGAGTGCTCGCTCTCACAGTCGCGCGTGCTGCGTGTTGGCTTGCAGGAGATCCGGGGCGTGCGTAGGCTTGACTGCGAACCGCGTCACGCGGTTGTGACAGCACAAGGCCATCATGCAGCGCATCGTCGTCCTGAACCCCAAGGGCGGGTCCGGCAAGACGACCATCGCTATCAATCTGGCGAGCTATCTTGCTTCTCGCGGGCACACGCCGGTTCTCATGGATTTCGATCCTCAGGGCTCCACGGTGCGCTGGGTCAGGAAGCGCCAGCCAGCACAGGCACCGATTCACGTCATCGCCGCCTTTGAGAAAGACACGCGAACCACGCGCGCGTTCCAGTTACGAGTGCCCGAGGTGGCCACGCACGTGGTCGTGGACACGCCAGCGGCGCTGGATTCGCGCCAGCTGGCCGACATGACACGGGATGCCGACAAGATCATCGTGCCGGTCCTGCCTTCGGACATCGACATCCATGCCTGCTCGCGCTGCATTCGCGACCTGCTGCTGGTCGCCAAGATCCGGCGTGACGAGGATCGCATCGGCGTCATTGCCAACCGCATCCGCCGCAATACGCTCACCTACCAGACGCTGATCCGCTTCCTGCACACCCTGGGTATCCCGATTGTCGCGACCATCCGGGACTCGCAGAACTACGTGCGCGCTGCCGAGCTTGGGCTCGGCGTACACGAGATGAAGAGCTATGTGGCGCAGGAGGACGTGGCGCAGTGGGTGCCGCTGGTCGAGTGGCTCGCGCGGCCTGCGGGCGCAGCGCAAGCCCCGCCCGGCGCTTCATCACAGGGTGCCGAGGAGGCGGCTGATCCGGGGGAGCCGGTCGGTACCGGGGGTGGTTCGCAGGCGCTGGCGGTGCGGGCGGCGTCCGAGGCGCTCGTCAACGCCTGATCGCTTGGGCAGGGAATGACGGCATTGCCGCGCGCGCGCGGGCGCGCGGTGGAGTGAGTCGCGCCAACAGCCGCGCTATTTTTTGGGCTTACCGGCGCCGCTCGCGCCGCTGCTGTCGGTGTTCTGCCAGGAATCCCGCACCTGATCCGCCCAGTTCCTGTAGTTCGACCAGGTGTAGAGGTTGCGGGTGATGGCAGCCTGGCGCGCGCGCGCGCGCTGCATGCGATCCAGCCAGTTCGCGTACGCGTCCGGGCCGCCGGTCGGATTGTCAGTGGGGGCCGCCGGTTCGCGGTGCGCACCGGGCAAGTTGTCTCGCCCCCTGTCGTTCGAGCTCATTGAGAAGCTCCTGATGATTTGCCTAGCAGCGTACGGCGTCGGCCGCACGCGCCGCAGGAACTGGTTCACAAGCATGTCGCCGGGCGCATACGCTGGGACACAGCTCTCGGGCCGCGCGCTGCAAAGTGTGCGGCGCGCAAAACGTTATGTAACCGCAGGCGCGGATGCGGGCGAGGTTTGCGCCCGCTCGCCTCACGCGACCAGCCGATAGACCGGACGGTAAGTGCTGCCGGGCAGGCGCATGCGCCGCTGCGCGACGAAGGCGGCGAGCAGCTCGTCGAGCAGTTGCATGATCGCCGGATCGCCGGCGAGTTCGTACGGCCCCTCGCGCTCGATCGCCTGGATCCCGTACTCCTTGACGTTGCCGGTGACGATCCCCGAGAAGGCACGCCGCAGGTTGGCGGCGAGCTCATGGACGGGCTGCTCGCGCTTCAGCTCGAGCCCGCGCATCGCCGCGTGCGTGACCTCGAACGGCCGCTGGAACTGCGGCCGAATCGACAGCAGCCAGTTGAAATTGTACGAGTCGCTGCGCTGTCGGCGGAACTCGCGCACCTCGTCCATGCCGCGCACCATGCGCCGCGCCACTTCCGGCGGGTCATCGATGATGGTGGTCAGCCGCCGCACCGCCTCCGCCCCCAGGGTGCCGTGGATGAAGCGGCTGATGTGCTCGAAATACGCAGCGCTGCTGCGCGGCCCGCTCAGCACGATGGGGAACGGCTGCTCGCGGTTGGCGGGATCCAGCAGAATTCCCGTCAGGTACAGGATCTCTTCCGCGGTCCCCGCCCCACCGGGGAACACCACGATGCCGTGCGCCAGGCGCACGAACGCCTCGAGGCGTTTTTCCATGTCCGGCATGATCGCCAGCTGGCTGACGATGGGATTGGGCGGCTCGGCGGCGATGATCCCCGGCTCGGTGATGCCGATATAGCGGCCCTGCGCGATACGCTGCTTGGCGTGACCGATGGTCGCGCCCTTCATCGGGCCCTTCATGGCGCCCGGGCCGCAGCCGGTGCACACGTCGAGCCCGCGCAGGCCGAGCTCGTACCCCACGTTCTTGGTGTACTGGTATTCCTCCGCGGCGATCGAGTGCCCGCCCCAGCACACCACCAGGTTCGGCCGCGCCTTGTAGTCGAGCAGCCGCGCGTTGCGCAGCACGTGGAACACGACGTTGGTGATCGAGGCTGAATCGGTCAGATCGAAGCGGCCGCTGGCGATGATTTCGTTGGAGATGAACACCACGTCGCGCAGCACGGCGAACAGGTGCTCCTTGATGCCGCGGATCATCTCGCCGTCCACGAACGCGGCCGCCGGGGCGTTTTGCACCTCGAGCTTCACGCCCCAGGGGTGACGCACGATGCGGATGTCGAAGTCGCGGTAACGGTCGAAGATTTCCTTGGCGTTGTCGGTGCGTGCGCCGCTGTTGAGCACCGCCAGCGCGCAGCGGCGGAACAGCGGGTACACCCCCCCCTGGCCGGTGTCGAGGAGCTTGTCGATTTCGCTCTGCGAGAGGTTTTCGAGACTACCGCGCGGACCGACGCGGGCGTCGACGAATTCTGAAACGAGTACGGTGCTATCCACGCCAGGTACGCTTAAGGATCGATTTCGATAGGTGCGTTATCCGGTGTCAGGAGCCAGATCTCCAGCATGTCGGAATTCGACACGGCGATGCAGCCGTCGGTCCAGTCGTGGTTGCTGTAATACTCAGGGTCGTGCCTGAGCTGATTCGGCAGTCCGTGGATCATGATCGAGCCGCCGGTGTCCCAGTGTCCCTTGTGGGCGCGTTTCAGGTC
>DASWUP010000060.1:0-4408 GCA_036401635.1 Steroidobacteraceae bacterium | reverse complement strand
TCGCTACGGTCTGCCGGCGTTCTACGAATTGCATGTCTGGGCCTGGGAGCACAACCCAATGGGAAGCTTCGCCGATTGGAACACCCATGTGACGTGCGACTACCAAGCCGCCAACTGAGCTGACACCTGGTTCCCGATCCTCACCCGCTCTACTCACTGGAGACCATCATGAGAGTTCTGACTGCGATGTTAGGATGCTTACTCCTCAACGCTGCTTTCGCGGGGGACGCGCAAACGCAGCCGGCGCCGGCCGCGACGACCGGCACGGTGCATCGCTACCTTGTCGAGCGCACCTTCCCCACCGGCGCGCTCGACGGACTCGACGCGGCCCTCAAGGCCAAGGTCAACGCCAACAACGCCAAGTTCGGCGTGCACTGGCTGATGTCCTACGCCAACGCTGCCAAGACCAAGACGTACTGCGTCTACGAGGGGCCGAGCGAGGCTTCGATCCGCCAGGCCGCGACTGCCAACGGTCTGCCGGTCGATTCCGTCACCGAAGTCCCGGTGACCCTGCTACCGAAATAGGGCGGGCGACGGAAGGCGATGGCGTGCGTTGCGTGCTGCCCGCCATATCAGCGCGGGCCGTCGGCGCCGTCGCGCTAGGTTAGCCCGCGACTCAGCAGGCACTCCTGCACGGCCCGCTCCGCTTGGTCGATCGCGACATTGGTGTAGGCGGCAGCCCCGGAATCCGCGTTGGCGATGGCGATCCGGCCGAACGCGCGGCGGCCCAGAACGTGCGGTCGCTCAGCATCGGGCAGATCGGGATCGCCGAGCGTGTCGTAGCTGTAGGCATAGCCGTGCGGCCAGCGATTGACCGTGATGGCAAGTATGTCGCGGTGCGCTTCGAAGCCTGCGGGTCCGAGCATCCGGTTGAGCTGTGAGCGGGTCTCGAGCTCGATCGTCTCGAAGGGCGTCGCCAACATCTCGGCGCGACCGGCTCGGTTTTGCTCGCGCCGGGGAAGCCCAGGCTTGTTGGGGTTGCGGATCATCTGCACCACCGCGGGCTGGCTCGGGTCGCGCACGCTTTCATAGCCGCCTATGACGAGCGGCGTATCGAGCATCAGCTCGGTGTGATAGCCATTCGGGGCGTGGATTGCGCTCACACCGAGTTTCCGCAGCGACTCCCAGTTTCGCAGCAGCACGCTCGTGTACTGCATCGGCACTTTCGATGCGTAGCGCAACGCTTGTTTCTGATCCAGGGGCAGGCTAGGCACTATGAACGGTACGATGTTGTTGAAGCAGGCCAGGATCACATTTGCGGCCGTTAGCTGGCGCCGCTTACCCTGGTTGACGTACACAATTCGCACCGCTCGCTCGGTGCCGGCGTCGGGTTCCGCGATGTGCTCGACGCGCACGACCATGCTGTTGAGCCGAATCCGGGTCGGATTCGCGGCGAGGTCTAGATTCCCGTAAGTCGCTGGCGCTAGGACAATCGACTCCTGGTCCTGCGGGCGTGGGAACACGCCCGGAACGAGTCGGCTCACGAGCAGCCGCGCAATGCTCGCGTTGCCGTCGGGGAAGTGAAAATAGTCGGCGTCGACCTCGGGCTCCCCGGCAATTTGCATGCCGGCGAAGCCCGGCGAACCTGAGCGCCACGCGATGTAGGCCGGGCAGGTGTCCACGCGCTTGTTGTTGCGAATGGTCCAGCCGAGGCCCAGGAAGAAGGGCAGGCTCGCGGGCAAGAGGCCGGCGTGCTGGAGCAGGAAGTCCTGGTAGCTCATGCGTTTCAGGGCCGCCGCCTTCTGCGCTGGATTGAGCGCCGGCAGATAGTCGATCCTTGTGGTGTGCAGCCGCGTGAGATCGGCGCGCACCGCCGCCGACAGGGGCGCCTCGGCAAAGAACGCAGGCCAATCGCCGGATCCGGCAACCACCTTGTCGCCCCGGAAGTGTTCGCGATCGAAAAACACTCCCAGCCCCAGCCCCTGGGTCCTCTCCGGTCGCTCGTAGCGCTTGAAGCTCTTCGGGTCGACGCCGAGCTCGGCGAGCAGCGCCTTGGCGGTGTAGCTGTACGGGAACGGCGTTTCGATGCTCATCGTGCCGCCGAAGGAGAGGTGAATGTGCCCCTCGTGACGGAACTCGTTGCGCTTCGCGTGACCGCCGAAATCGTCGTGATTGTCGAGCACCAGGATCCGGCGATCTTCGCCGAGCGCCTTGCGATAGAAATGAGCCGCGGAGAGTCCCGAGATTCCAGCGCCAACGACGACGAGGTCGTAGTGCTCGCCGGTGTCGTCGGCTGTGATCGGGCCGTCGAAACCGCCATCGCGGGCCTGGTGTGCCACTTCGAAGGACCCCGGATACTGGCCGCGCAGACGGGTGCGCAGGGGCGGATACGGCTCCGGCGGCAGCTCCGAACCGGCTGTCGCTGCCGCGTCTGCAGCGCCCGCGGCGCCGCGGCGCGCGGATTCGGCGGCACCAGCCCCGGCTGTTCCAAGGAGTGTCACGCTCGTCGCCACGGCGCCGATGAAGTCGCGTCGGGTAATGGGCTGAGCGAGGCCGAGCTCGTCCGCAGTCTTGGTCACTTGACGATTCACTCCGACTGGCGTGGCGCTGCGGCGTGACTCCCGGTGCTGATCATGCCGCGCGCAAATGCGGCTGCGACCGCTTCCGTGCGTGAGTGCACCCCAAGCTTCTCCAGGATTGCGCCAACGTGGTGATCTACGGTCTTCCGCGAACGATGCAGTCGACGCGCGAGCTGCGCGCTGGTACAGCCCTGCGCGAGCAGCTGCAGCACTTGCAGCTCTTTTGCGGTTAGACCCGAGGGGTTTGCACGAGTGGCCTCATTCGGGCCGCGGGGTACGCCGCGCACCCCGCTTTCGCGCATCTGCCTGCGCAGAGCCTGCGCCGCAGGAGCGGCGCCGAGCTGTTCCAGGATCTCGAGTGCCTCGCGTTGCTCGGGCTCGGCTCCGTACCAAGCGAGCACGCTCGCGTGCTCATACGGACAGCCCAGCGCCTTCCAGGCGCGCGCGGCGCCTTGCCAGTCGCCCGAGATTTCCAGCGCATAGGGTTCTGCGATATCCGTCGGTTGCTGCCCGAGGGCATTCACCCGCCATAGCCAGGCTGCAAGCTCGCCTTTCATCCGCGGATCGCTCCGGTGTCGCGCAAGCTCATACGCAGGCTGCACCTCTCGCAGGACCCCCTCCCGATCGCCTGCCAGCCAAGCGGCCTCGGCGCAAATCGCAGCGAGCGTGCCGATGCGCTGCAGCTCCGGTATCGGGCCGCCGAGCGCCCGCGCTTCTTCAAGCGGCGCACCCGCATCGGGGTCGCCGCGCCGGATTCGCAGGTGCCCGAGAGTGCGCAGCGCAGGAATGCGGGTGATCGGTGTGGTGCGCGGATGCTGCAATACCGCACCTACATCCTCGCTCGCTCCAAGCCAGTCGCCCTGCTCGAACCTCATGCGCGCACGGTAGGCGAGCATGTAGAGCCGCAAGGCATCCAGGTCGTGCTCTTCGCAGTACGCCAGTCCCTCGGCGAGATAACGGGCCGCCTGGACGTATTGACGGCGAGATACGGCCATGGCGGCCAGGCTCGTATAGGCACGAGCCATTTCGTCCTGAAAGCCGCCGGCCAACGCGAGTTGCAGACTCCGCTCGAGATCGGCCCAACCCGCCGTATCGCCAACGATGAGTCGCATTAAGCCGAGCGTATTCAACGCATGACTCAGAATCTCATCATTCCCCCACGCCTCGGCAAGCGTAATGGCTCGCTGCGCCCAATCGATCGCGGAGTCCGCCTCGTGGGACTCCAAGTCCAGGTGCGCTAGATTGCTGTATGCCATCGCCAGCTCCGGGCCCGGCGGCAGCGATTCGAGCGTTGTGACGGCATCGGCGCCGTACTGGTTGGCCTCTGCGCGCCGGCCCGCAAACCAGCTCAGCCGTGACAACCATCGCAGCGTGTCGCCTTCCTTCATGCGCGCTCCCGAGGCGCGCCAGATCTCCAGCGCAGAGCGTTGCGCCGCGATGCCGCGCTCATGCTGGCCCGTCAGATAACATTCATACGACAGTTGTCCCTGCAGGCGTGCCCGCTCATCAGGGGAGAGATCCTGCGCGTACCGGAGTGCAACTTGATAGTGCGATGCCGCTTCACGATGTGCGCCAACCGTCGCGGCCTGCGTGGCGGCGATGGGCGCGAAACGCAAGACCTCCTCTGCAACGCGCGCGCCATCCGCGTGATGTGCAAGGCGCGCGGCCGGGATACCGGGCCGGTGCGCCAGAACCGCGAGCACTCTCGAGTGCAGACTCTGTTGGCGCGGCTGAGAAAGCGAATCTTCGAGCGCCCGCCGGGCAAGCTCGTGCCGGAAGGCGAGAGCGCCGTCCTCGTCGCGTACCATGCCGATGCTCAGGCAACCTTCGATGCCCGCTTCATCCGGCCGGGCGGCTGGCTCCAGCAGCCAGGCTTCAGTCTTTCCGGG
>DASWUP010000059.1:0-3097 GCA_036401635.1 Steroidobacteraceae bacterium | reverse complement strand
AGGCAGTAATATCATCGGCAGTAATTTCGCCGCCAGTCATAGGATAGCAAGCCGCCGCATGAGCCGGAAAAGCGCCGTGAGAGCCAGGCCGCGCGCCAACGTGCACGCCGAGCACGCGGGATCGGGCGTCGGTCCCCTCATGGGCCGGGCGCGCGCCTCGCTGCTGTCGGCCCTGGACAGGGAGCTCGAGCGCTTCGGCCTGAACGGCATGCAGTTCGCGGTGCTGAAAAATCTGGCGGAGGGCACCGCGCGCACCGCAGCGGACCTGTGCCGCTTCATGCACTACGACACCGGCGCGATGACCCGCATCGTCGACCGGCTCGAGGAAAAAGGGCTGCTGCGCCGCGAGCGCTGCCGCGAGGACCGCCGCGTGGTGTTTCTGCGCATCGCCCCCGCTGGCCGGCTGCAGCTGCCGCGGCTCATGGCCGTCGGAGCGCGCGTGATCGAGGCACATCTCGCCGGCTTCAGCCAGGCGGAGATCGCGGCGCTCAAGGACTACCTCGGACGGATGATCGATAACGGACAACTTGGGGGGCAGAATCAGGACTTGTCTACAGGCGGTGAAGCATGACTACCCGAATCTCCGTCGCGGCCGCAAGCCTCGCGGTACTGCTTGCGGCTTGTGTCGATCGCGGCGAGTGGAAGCCCGCCCCGAAGCTTGCCCCGCAGGATCTGAACGCCGCGCGCTCACTCGGGGGCGCCACACTCGACCCGGCGGCGTGGCCGACGGATGCGTGGTGGCGCAGCTACGCGGACCCGCAGCTCGATGCCTTGGTGGACGAGGCGCTGGCGGGCAGTCCCTCTCTGCAAACCGCCGAGGCCCGCTTGCGTACCGCCCAGGCGCAGGCTATCGCGGCGCGCGCAGCACGCCTGCCCACGGCGACGCTGGATGCGAGGGTGACTCGGCAGCGATACCCCGAGCACTATCTTTATCCGCCGCCGTTTGCCGGCAGTGACGTCACCGACGCCCGCGCCGCACTCGATTTCAGCTACGACCTGGACTTCCTGGGTCGCAACCGCGCGCTGCAGGCGGCGGCGCGTTCGGGGGTGCAGGCGGCCGAGGCCGATCGTGCGGCCGCGCGCCTGGCGCTCGCGGTGGCAGTGGTGCAGGCCTACGTGCAGCTCGATCTGCAGTACGCACTGCTGGATGTGACCAACGACAACCTCAAGCAACAGACGGCGATCCTTGATCTCACGCAGCAGCGCGTGAACGCGGGCCTGGAGAACATGGCGCGCGTGAAGCAGTCCGCAGGCCAGCTGGCGCTGACACGCGCCGGGGTTGCCTTTGTCGAGACCAGCATCGAGCTGGCGCGCAATCAGCTCGCCGATCTGATGGGCGCCGGCCCCGATCGCGGTCGGGACCTGAAGCGGCCGCAGCTCACCGCTCCGGCGGACATCGCTGTGCCCTCGGTCCTGCCGGCGGAGCTGCTCGGACGCCGTCCGGACGTGGCCTCCGCGCGGGCCCAGGCCGACTCCGCCTCCCACGGGGTGAAGGCCGCCGAAGCGGATTTCTATCCGAACGTGAATCTGACAGCATTTGCCGGCTTCCAGAGCTTTGGGCTGTCGCGGCTGTTCGAGGCATCAGACCGGGTAGTCGGCGCGGGGCCAGCGCTGTCTCTGCCGGTATTCAACCGCGGGCAGCTGCGCGGCGCCCTGTATAGCCGGCAAGCGCAGGCGGACCTGGCGGTGGCGCGGTACAACCAGACGCTGCTCGAGGCGGTGCGCGAGGTAGCCGACGTGGTGGCGAACTGGCGGGCGCTCGAGCGCGAGAGCGGCGAGCAGCAGACTGCGCTCGATGACGCGCAGCGCTCGTACGAGCTCACCACCGAGCGCTATCGCGCCGGCCTCGACAACTATCTGAGCGTGCTCTCGAGCCAGAACCAGGTCCTGCAGGCGCAAGGGCTGCGCGCCCAGCTGCAGGCGCGGCGTCTCGCCTTCAGCGTCGACCTGGTGCGCGCGCTTGGCGGCGGCTACGCCGCGCCGGCGACCTGAGGCCCGTACTGACGAGCAGGTACGCAATGGATGCCAGCGTCGAGACCGCTCCCTCGCCCGTCATACGCTCGTCGCAGCAGCGCCGTCACAGGTGGCTCGTCATCCTCACGGTTGCCGTGCTTCTCATCACCCTGGTGACGCTCGCCTGGTGGCTGCTGTACGCGCGCTACTACGAGAGCACCGACGATGCCTATGTCGCCGGCGACCTGGTCAACGTCATGCCGCAGGTGAGCGGCACCGTGGTCTCCATCGGGGCGGACGAGACCGATCTGGTGCATGCGGGACAGGAGCTCGTCAGGCTGGACGCAACCGATGCGAGCATCGCGCTGCAGGATGCCGAGCAGCAGCTGGCGCGCACGGTGCGCCAGACTCGCACGGTGTTTGCCAATCGTGACGAGCTGACGGCGGTCGTCAACCAGCGACGCGCCGACCTCGCCCGGGCGCAGGCCGACTTCAACCGCCGCAAGGATCTCACCGTGAGCGGCGCGGTGTCCGCGGAGGAGTTGGGGCACGCGCGCGATGCGCTCAGCGCGGCGCGTGATGCGCTGATCGCGGCGCAGAAGAATCTCGCCGCCAGCGCCGCGCTGGTCGGCCGCACCGCGGTCGCCGACAACCCGGACGTGCGCGCAGCCGCGACCCAGGTGGAACGTGCCTGGCTTGGAGTGCAGCGTACCAGGGTGCGCGCGCCGGTGAGCGGCTACCTCGCCAGGCGCAGCGTGCAGCTCGGCGATCGCATCGCGCCGGGCGCGCCGCTCATGGCCATCGTGCCGCTCGAGCGGCTGCGGGTCGAAGCCAACTTCAAGGAGGTGCAGTTGAATCACATGCGCATCGGCCAGCCGGTGGCGGTGTTCACCGACCTGTATGGCGGCCGCGTCGGGTACCACGGCCGAGTGGCGGGGCTCGGCCTCGGCACGGGCGCCGCATTCGCGCTGCTGCCAGCGCAGAACGCCACCGGCAACTGGATCAAGGTGGTGCAGCGCGTGCCGGTGCGCATCGCACTTGATCCGCGCGAGCTCGAGGCGCATCCGCTGCGCATCGGCCTCTCGAGCACGGCCACCGTCGACGTTCACAACGACTCCGGCCGGCAGCTCGCGCAGGCGCCCCG
>DASWUP010000058.1:0-1582 GCA_036401635.1 Steroidobacteraceae bacterium | reverse complement strand
CACCGGCACGTCGCGTCATCACGAGCATCTAAACTTTCCGGCTGAAACGTTTGGAGCTTAACGCTCCGGCTTCTATCGGGAGGCCCGCGTGTTCATCCACGCGCTCTAGCGTTCCTGACAACTACAATAAGTTAGTCGCTGTCGTTACCCGTGCCCGCGTCGATCCCCGAGATTTCTGTTTGTTGAGTCCTTCCAGCCTCCAGCAGTGCGCATCACCGTTCCAACAACCCACCCGACCAAAGTCGGAAACTATTGTTCGGACGGTATTTTCATCGAGCAATTGTACTGATTCCAAACTAAAAAACCATGTCGCAATTTGTCGACAAACCGGGCGCCCGTGAAGGCGGATGAGTCGGTATGGGCGCTTGGGGTGATGACCCCAGGGGGTTGCCCTGTCAGCGGGCCAGGCGCACGGCAAAGCGCACGCCGCTGCCGTCGGGGAGGTTGCAAGCACAAGCCCCGCCGCCATGGAACTCGGCGATTAATCTCACGATATACAGGCCGAGACCAAAATGGGGCTGGCTCTCCTCGCCGGCGCGAGACTGCCACAGTGACTCGAACAGCCGGCCCTCAACATGTGCGGGGAGCGCTGGCCCAGGATTGTCGACCTCGATCACGGCCGCCTGCGGATCCAGGCGCAGCCGCACGATGATCAGCGCGCCCGGCGCGCTGAAGTCCACCGCGTTGTCGATGAGCTTGTCGAGCATCTGCACGATGAGATCGGGAGCGCCGCTCACGGGCACCGCTTCACCGGGCAGTTCGCCGCGGAAGCTGCGCTCAGGGAAGGCGCCGCGATAGGCGGCCACGGCGGACTCGAGCACCGGCACCAGATCGAAGACCAGCCGCTCGGCGCTACCGATCGCCTCCTCGACACGCGTGGCGGCGCCCATGGCGATGAGAATGGCATTGAGGCGCTCGCTGCCCTGGCGGGCACGCTCCAGGTACACGCGCGCGGAAGGGGGCACCTGTTCGGATTCCAGGTTGTCGAGGGAAGAACGCACGATCGTGAGCGGCGTGCGGATTTCGTGGGCCAGCTTGCCCGCGAGCGTACGCAGGTAGCTGGTGTATTCGTTGAGGCGCAGCAGCAGCGTGGAGAAGCCCCGGGCGACATCGCCGAGCTCGTCGCGCGAGTCGGTTTCCGGAAAGCTGGTGACCAGACCGGTGCGCGTCAGGGCCGATTCGCTCGCCTGCCGCAGCCGCGAGAGGCGCAGCGCCAGCCACGCGGCGAAGGCGAACATCGCGGTCACCGCCACGGCGCTGGTGCTCAAACTGAAGTTGAGCATGCGCATGAGCGCGTGATCGCGCAGGCGGATCCAGCGATTCGCAGTCTGCGTCACCTCGAGCTTGCCGATGACGCCCCGGTGATCGCGGTCGTAAATGGGGGCTGAGGATTCGAGGAGCTGCCTCGCGCCGGGCCGGTCGACGAAGCGGCGGTACAGCCGCGCGAGAATCGGTGTCTCGGGACCTAAGCCGGTCGCCTGCGCGAGCGCATCGGCGCGCGCCAGCACGCGGCCCGTGGGCGTCGTGACCGCGAGCTTCAGGCCCGGCTGCATGAACTGCGCGAGGTAGGAACTGAGCTCGG
>DASWUP010000057.1:0-7211 GCA_036401635.1 Steroidobacteraceae bacterium | reverse complement strand
CTTGCGCGCACGCTCCCGGCGCAGGGCGCACTGCTCACTCATTACTACGCGATCGGGCACGCGAGCCTCGACAACTACGTGGCGCTGTTGAGCGGCCAGGCGCCGAACGATGCGACGCAGCTGGACTGCCCGACGTTCGCGGATTTCAGAGCCAGCGCTGCCGGGCTCGACGCCCACGGCCAGCTGCAAGGATCCGGCTGCGTCTACCCGCCGATCGTGAACACGTTGCCCGACCAGCTGGAGGCTGCGGGACTGACCTGGAAGGCGTACATGGAGGACATGGGCAAGGACCCGAACCGTGAGTCCGCCACCTGCGCCCACGTGCCGCTCGGAGCGCTCGAAACTACCCAGCTCGCGACGGTGTCGGATCAGTACGCGGCGCGACACAACCCGTTCGTGTATTTCCATTCCATCATCGACCAACAGGGGCGCTGCGATGCCCACGTGGTGAATCTCGAGCATCTGCCGCAGGATCTGCGGAGCGCCGCCACGACCGCGAACTTCATCTTCATCACTCCGAACCTCTGCAACGACGGCCACGATGCCGATTGCGTCGATGGCCGGCGCGGCGGGCTTGCGGCCATCGACGTGTTCCTGGCGAACTGGGTGCCGTTGATCGAGCGCTCGCCGGCGTTCCAGGCGGACGGGGTGCTGATCGTCACTTTCGATGAGTCGGGCGGCGGCGGTCCCGAGGGCTCGAGCGCCTGCTGCGGGGAGAAACCCCTGCCCGGGGCGAAGTTCAGGCCCGGATTCGGCGGCCCGGGGGGCGGGCGCATCGGCGCCATCGTGCTGTCGCGTTTCGTGAAGCCCGGAACCGTGTCCGCCGTGCCCTACAACCACTATTCGCTGCTGCGCACGGTGGAAGCAATCTTTTCCCTGCCGCCGCTGGGGTACGCGGCGGAGCCGGATCTTGCGGCGTTCGGGCCGGACGTGTTCAGCGCCGCCGCGCCGCCACCACCGCCTCGATGAGCGTTCCAAACCACGGCACCGGGAGCAGCAATCCGAACACAGCACCGGCACAACACGCTGCAGGAAGAAGGTGTTGCGCGAGGAAATACGCTTGCCGGTTTCCGTCGTTAGCACGCTACTGCTCACGCTGCTGCGCAGGGCCGGCGAGGGCACTGCCGGCGCCGCTGGCATTGTCCCGGGCGCTAGCCCCCGGCTCATCGAGCTTGTCCCCCATGAGCCGGCGCACGGCAACGTAACACACCGGTATCAGCAACACCCCGAGCAGCGCGGCGCTCAACATCCCGCCGACCACGCCGGTGCCGATGGCGTGGCGCGCGTTGGCGCCCGCACCGCTCGAGATCATCATGGGAAACACGCCCAGGATGAAGGCGAACGAGGTCATCAGAATCGGCCGGAAGCGCAGCCGCGCGGCTTCCAGCACGGCATCGCGCAGGGTCTTGCCCGCCTTCTGCGCGGTGACCGCGAATTCGACGATCAGGATCGCATTCTTGGCGGAGAGGCCGATGATGGTGATAAGACCCACCTTGAAGAACACGTCGTTCGGCAGGCCACGCAGGAGCGCGGCGATGGTAGTGCCGATGAGGCCCACCGGCACGGCCATCAGCACCGCTGCCGGGACGCTCCAGCTCTCATACAAAGCGGCCAGGCACAGGTACACGACCAGGATCGATAGCGCGAACAGCATCGACGCCTGCGCGCCCGAGATCAGTTCCTGCAGTGACTGCCCGGCCCAGTCATTGCCGAAACCGCGCGGCAGGTGCTGCGCGACGATCGCCTGCATTGCCTGCATCGCTTCGCCGGAGCTGCGTCCCGGAGCGTTGCTGCCGGTGATCTCCACCGCCGGATAGCCGTTGTAGCGCGTGAGGGAAGGGGCGCCCACGACCCAGTCGGCGCGCACGAAGTTCGCCAGCGGGATCATGCTGCCGTTGGCGCCCGAGGCGTAGAAGTGTCCGAGCGCCTCGGGCGTCATGCGCCAGGGGGCATCCGCCTGCAGCAGCACCCGCAGCACGCGTCCCTGGTAGATGAAGTCGTTGGCGTACACCGGCGCCAGCATCAGCTGCAGGGCGGTGTAGACATCGCTCGCGGACAGGCCCATGGACTGCGCCTGCACGCGATCGACGGTGAGCTGCAGCTGTGGCGCGGGCGGCAGGAGATTGGCGCGCACCCCGGTGAGCACCGCATTGCCGGTGGCCGAATCCAGCACGGTGTTCTGCGCGGCCGCGAGTGCCTCGCGTCCAAGGCCGCCACGATCCTCGAGGTAGAAGTCGAAGCCCCCGAAAAAACCCAGGCCGCGTACCGTCGGCAGGTTGATGACGTAGGCCTTGGCGTCATGGATTTCGCGCGCGAAGGTCGCGTTGGCCCAGCGGATGAAATCCGCCGCCTTGTCGGGGCGCTCATCCCAGGGTTTCAGGCGCACGAAGGCCCGGCCGGCATTCTCGCCCGTGCCGGTGAAACTCGAGCCCGCGATGAGGAACACCCTCACCACGTCCGGGCTGCTCATGAAGATGGTGTTGATGTGCTGCAGTACCTCGCGGGTGCGCGGCAGGGAAGCTCCGGCCGGCAGCTGCACATCCACCAGCGCGTAGCCCTGGTCTTCGTCCGGCAAGAAGCTGCCCGGGAGCTTCATGAACAGCAGCGTCCCCACCGCCAGCATGACGGCGAAGCCCGCCATCCACCGCGGCACATGACCCACCGACACGAGCACGCGGTGCACGTAGGAGCGCCGCGTGCCCTCGTAGGCGCGATTGAACCAGTTGAAAATGAGATTGCCGCGCAGATGCTCGGGGCGCAGGAGCGAGGCGCACAGTGCCGGGGTGAAGGACAGCGCCAGCAGCGCCGAGAACCCCATGGACAGTGCGATGGTGAGCGCGAACTGCCGATAGATCACCCCGGTGCTGCCGCTCTGCAGGGCGCTCGGGATGAACACGGCGGCGAGCACCGAGGTAATGGCGACGATCGCGCCGGTGATCTGGTGCATCGCCTTGCGCGTGGCTTCCTTCGGTCCGAGGTGATCCTCGCGCATGATGCGCTCGACCGCCTCCACCACCACGATGGCATCGTCCACGACGATGCCGATCGCCAGCACCATCGCAAACAACGACAGCTGATTGATGGAGAAGCCGACCGCGCACATGCCCATCAGCGTACCTAACAGCGCCGATGGCACGACCAGGGTCGGGATGAGCGTGGCGCGAAAGTTCTGCAGGAACACCAGCATCACCAGGAACACCAGTGTCACCGCTTCAGCGAGCGTGATGAGCACCTCGCGGATGGCCACCTTGATGAAGGTCGTCGAGTCGTACCCCCAGAACCAGCTGACGCCGGCGGGGAAGCTCGGCTGCATGTCGTTCATCTTCGCCACCACAGCCTTGGAAACCTCCAGCGCGTTGGCGTGGGGAGCGAGCTGGATGCCGAAGGCCGCGACCGGTGTGGTGCCGACGTTGGTCTCGAAACCGTATTGCGCCGCGCCGAGAGTCACGCGCGCCACATCCCTGAGGCGCACCGAGGCGCCCCTGGCATCCGTGCGCAGCAGGATGTTCTCGAACTGCTCCGGGGAGCGAAAGCGTCCTTCCGCCGTGACGGTTGCGGTCATGGTCTGATCCGCCGCGGCCGGCTGTGCACCAATCGCGCCGGAGGCGAACTGCGCGTTCTGCGCCTGTACCGCGGCGAGCACCGCCGCGGCCGAGAGGCTATAGGCGCGCAGCTTGTCGGCGTCGAGCCAGATGCGCATCGCGTACTCGGAGCCGAACTGCACCGCGGTGCCCACCCCCGGGATGCGCTGCACCTGATCGAGCACCCGCGACGCCACGATGTTGTTGAGCTCCGCGGCGCTCGGGCCACCGGCGGCGGAGCGCAGTGCGACGGCGCCCAGAAACCCGGGGCTGACTTTCGCAATGCGGATGCCCTGTTGGTTGACTTGCGTGGGCAGGCGTGGCTGGGCGAGCGTTACGCGGTTCTGGGTCTGCACCGCGGCGATGTCCGCGCTGGTGCCGTTCTGGAACGTGAGCGTGATGGTCGCCGAGCCGTCCGAGGCGGACTGCGAGGCGAAGTACAGGAGATTGTCCAGGCCGGTGAGCTGCTGCTCGATCACCTGCGTGACAGTCGCCTCCACCGTGGCGGCGCTCGCGCCGGGGTAAGTGGTGGTTACCGCGATCTGTGGCGGGGCGATCTCCGGGTAGGCTTCCACCGGCAGCCGCCCCAGCGCCAGCGCACCGCCAAGCGTGATGAGGATGGCGAGCACCCAGGCAAACACCGGGCGATCGATGAAAAATTGCGGCATGGGTGCTTACCGTCCCGGCGCGCCGGCCGGCGCGGCGGCGCTCACGGCCTGGGCGGCGGTTTCTCCCTGCGCCCGATAGGGCACCGCGGCCACGGTGGCGCCGGGTCGCGCATTCTGCGTGCCGGAAACGATCATCCGGTCACCGTCGCTTAAGCCCTCGGTGACGATCCACTCGGGTCCGCTCAGCGCCTCCACCGCCACGCGCTTCTGGATGACCTTGTCATCGGGGCCGACCACCAGCACGTAAGGCCCGGTGGCATCGCGCTGCAGGCCGGCCTGCGGCACCAGAAACCCGTGGTTGACCGTGCCGGACGCCAGGCGCACGCCGACGAACATGCCCGGCAGCAGCTGATGTTCAGGATTGGGCAGAATGCCGCGCAGCGCCACCGCTCCGGTGGCGGGGTCGACGCTGACGTCGAGGAAATCGAGCACTCCGGCGTGCGCGTACGGCGTGCCGTCCGGCAGCGTGACCTGCACGCTCGCCTGGTCGTGTGTCACGCTCACGCTGCCCGCGCTTTGCGCACGCCGCAGCCGCTCCATGTCAACCGCGGGCTGATCGAAGTTGACGTAGATCGGATCGATCTGTTCCACCGTCGTGAGCAGTGTCGCCGTGCCTGCGCCGACCAGCGCGCCCTCGGTGACGCCCTGTTGGCCGGCGCGCCCCGCGATGGGCGCGGTGACGGTCGCGTAACCGAGGTTGATACGCGCGCTGCCCACGCCGGCCTTCGCCTGCTGCACAGCGGCGGCGGTGGAGCGCTCGGTGGCCTGCGCGTTGTCCAGATCCGAGCGCGACACGAGGCCGCTCGTGATGAGCTCGCGCGCGCGCTGGGCCGCGACGTGCGCGTTGGTGGCGTTCGCCTGCGCCTGCGCGAGCGCGGCCTCGGCGCCATCGAGCGCCGCGCGCAGCGGCGCCGGGTCGATCTGAAACAGCGCCTGTCGCTGCCTGACGTCCGAACCCTCCTTGTAGAGTCGCTTGAGCAGCACGCCGGCGACCCGCGCGCGCACGTCGGCGGCGCGCGTGGCGGACAGACGTCCCACGAGCGCTCGCGTGAGCGGCACGGATCGCGAGTGCGCGACCACCACCCCCACCTGCGGCGGGGGCGGTGCGCTCGGGGGGGCGTGCGAGCCGCAGCCGCCCAGCAGCCCGGCAACAAGCGCGGGCGCCAGCGCACGCGGCTGCCTCGTGCGTAGCAACGACGTCACGTGCCCTGGCCTTGACAAGCGCGTCCCTTCAGACGACAAATAACTGCCGAGGCAGTAATATCATCGGCAGCAATCTCACCGACAGCCATAGGATAGCAAGGCGCGCCATGAGTCGCGGAACGGTGGCGCAACCCCCGCAGGCGGGATTGAGCGTCGGCTACCTCATGGGCCGGGCGCGCGCTTCGCTCCTGGCGGGACTGGACGCGGAGCTCGAGCGCTTTGGCCTGACCGGCATGCAGTTCGCGGTGCTCAAACATCTCGCCGAGGGCGCGGCGCATACTGCCGCGGACCTGTGCCGCTTCATGCACTACGACACCGGTTCCATGACCCGCATTCTCGATCGGCTCGAGGGCAAGGGTCTGGTGCGCCGTGAGCGCGGCCGTGAGGACCGCCGCCTGGTGTTTTTGCGTATCGCGCCCGGCGGCCGTGCGCAGCTGCCGCGCCTGATGGCGGCGGCTGCGCGTGTGCTCGAGGGGCACCTCGCCGGCTTCAGCGCCGCGGAGATCGCGGCGCTCAAGAGCTACCTCGGACGGATGATCGATAACGGGCAACCCGAGGGGGACAATGAGCGTTCTCGTACAGGCGGCAAACCATGAGCACCCGCAACCTTCTTTTACTCGCAACGCTTGCCGCATCACTTGGCGGCTGTGTCGGGCGCTCTGACTGGAAGCCCGCCTCCAGGCTCGAGCCGCAGGCACTCAGCGCGCAGCAGGCGCTCGCGGGGGCCAGGCTCGACGCCGCCGCCTGGCCGGCGGACCTATGGTGGCACAGCTACGGCGATCCGCAGCTCGATGCGCTCATCGCCGAGGCGCTCGCAGGCAGCCCGACGCTCGAGATCGCGCAGGCACGGCTGCGCGCCGCGCAGGCGCAGGCGATCGCCGCGGGCGGCGCACGCGCGCCAGCGGCGGCGCTCGACGCCGAGACGACCCGCCAGCGATACCCGGCGCACGGCCTGTTCCCGCCGCCCTTCGCGGGCAGCTACTCGACCGAGGCGCGGGTCGCGCTCGACTTCAGTTTCGACCTCGACTTCTGGGGCCACAATCGTGCCTTGCTCGCCGCCGCCCGCTCGGGCGTACAGACGGCGGATGCCGACCGCGCGGCGGCACGCCTCGCACTGGCGGTGGCCGTGGTGCGCGCTTACGTCCAGCTCGACTTGTGGTACGCGCTGCTGGATGTCAGCAACGACAACCTCAAGCAGCAGACGGCGATTCTCGAGCTCACGCAGCAGCGCGTCGCCGCGGGTCTGGAAAACACTGCCCGGGTGAAACAGTCGGAAGGCAATCTGGCGCTGACGCGCGCCGGGGTGGCGGCGGTGCAGGCCAGCGTCGAGCTGGCGCGCAATCAGCTTGCGGACCTGGTGGGATCCGGCCCCGATCGCGGCCAACGCCTGCAACGTCCGCAGCTCGCAGCGCCGGTGAGTATTGCGCTGCCCTCGGCCCTGCCCGCGGATTTGCTCGCCCGCCGCCCGGACGTGGCCGCGGCGCGCGCGCAGGTGGACGCGGCGGCGCACGGGGTCGCGGCGGCGGAGGCGGATTTTTACCCGAACGTGAACCTGACGGCGTTTGCCGGCCTGCAGAGCATCGGACTGTCGCAGCTGTTCGACGCGTCCGATCGGATCGTGGGGGCCGGGCCCGCGCTGCACCTGCCGGTATTCAACCGCGGCGGGTTGCGCGGCGCACTGCAGACGCAGCAGGCGCAGCTCGACCAGTCGGTCGGCCAGTACAATCAGACGCTGCTCGATGCGGTGCGCGAAGTCGCC
>DASWUP010000056.1:0-5087 GCA_036401635.1 Steroidobacteraceae bacterium | reverse complement strand
CTCCGCGCGCGAGCAATACACGAGCGGTGGCGCTCGCCGCAAGCGCAGCGAAAGGCGCGCCGGCGACGCCGAAGCTGCGCGGATCCTGCGCGAGACGCCAACCCCGTTCGGCGTGAGTTGCGCCGCGCTCCAGCAACTCCTCATCCGGAGCAATATCCGTGCCCAGACCTGAGACCCGCCGATAGCGCGCCCACGCTTCGTCGTGAATTGCGTACCAACGGATCGGGCGTGCGGCCAGCTCGCGGGCGGCTTGCAGATCCTCGGCCGGCCAGGCGATCTTCGGGCCGATGCCGAGGACGCCACAAGGGTGAATCCCGAACCAGCCGCTCGCCAGCGCAAGTGCGACGTACGCGCCGAGCGAGTGACCGACTACGATCAGCTCGCGCGACTCACGGACTGCTTCCGCCATCTCGGTCGCGAGCTGCCCGACACTGTAGAACGGCTGCCAGTCTGACCCGCCATGACCGCTCAGGTCGGCAGCCAGCCAGCGCACGGTTCCGCGCTCCTCGAGCACCCGCGCGACACTCTTCCATACGGCTGCCGTTGCACCCAAGCCATGCAGGAGCAAGGCCGTGCGACTGCCTGCTCCGCCGCATTCGCACCAGATCATGACGCTGCCACCTCATTGCGCCGCTGCTGGCAAGACGGATCGGCGCGGCAGCAGATCCGCCGCTCCGCGCGTAATATAGGCTCGAATCGCTTGTCTCGAGAGGCCGGTCAATGACCCTACCCTCCAAAGCACTGATCCGTGCCGCGGCGACAGCGGCACGTACCATGGCCGATCGCAGCACACCCTTCGTATTCAATGAGTGGTATGTGGCCGCATTCGGCGTCGAAGTGGGACGGACCCTGCTAAAGCGCAGAATTCTGGGCCGCAATATCGTGATGTTCCGCACTGGGGACGGCAGGCCGGTCGCTCTGGACGATCGCTGCGCACACCGCTCCTTCCCACTGTCCGCCGGAAGGCTAGATGGCGATACGCTGGTCTGCGGGTATCACGGCTTCCGCTACGACATACGAGGCGACTGTATCGAAGTTCCCTCGCAGGCGAAGTGTCCACAGGGCATCGGCGTGCGCAACTTTGCGATCGCGGAGCGCGGTCCGCTTATCTGGATCTGGATGGGGGACCTGCAGTGCGCCGATGAACAGCGCATTCCGTATCAACCGTGGCTCAGCGCGTCGGATTGGACTCGCTCACAGGGATACTTTGCTCTGGCGGCGAGTTACGTCACGCTGCATGAGAACCTGATGGATCTGACGCACCTGAGCTACCTGCACGCGGGCAGCTTCGGTTCTGCAGACTATGCCCGGGCGGCGTATGAGACAAAGCTGGAAGACGGTCATTTCAGCCTGACCCGCCGGGTGGTTCCGACACGCCTGCCCCCGGTGTGGGCACAACCGACCGGCATTCTGAGCGATCAGGCAGCACGCATTACTACCTCCGAGTTCGTCTCTCCCGGATTGCACGTGGTGTCGGCGTTCTTCTATGACACTGCGCTGCCGACGGACCGGCGGCGCGAGTTTCGGATTAAGACCGCGCACATCCCCACACCCGAATCGCAGACCTCGACGCATTATTTCATTGTCCACGGACGCGACTTTGCCCTGGACCAGGTTGAGGTCACCCGCTTCATACACGAGCAGCTGTTCAGTGCGTTTCAGGAAGACGTCGCGGGCCTGGCGGCCCTCGAGCAGGTGCTCGCGGACGCGGCAGGCGCCATATACGAGATCTCGGTTGCAAGCGACAGCGCTGCCGTAGCGATGCGCCGCTATCTCAAGCGCCGCTCGGATGAGGAGCACGCCCCTAGTCGGCTCGCTGCGGCCGAAACTGCGGGCGCAGTCTGAGCGCGCGTTGCGCGACGTCATTAGGCCCAGCCCGGACGTCCGTTGAGCAACACGCAGGTCAAACTGCCGGCGGCGACGGCAACCATCGCCAGCTGTGTGCTGGCAGCCTGCTGCGAGGGCTTCGATCTGCAGGCTGCCGGCGTCGCCGCCGCAGGCATAATCCCGGAATTCAGGCCGACCGCACAGCAGTTGGGTACATTCTTCAGTGCCAGTACCCTGGGCCTGTTTGCCGGGGCGCTTATCGGCGGGCGCCTGTCGGATTCTCTCGGGCGCAAGCGCATCCTGATCGCATCGATCATACTGTTCGGCTGCTTTTCCATCCTGACTGCGGCGGCGTGGGACATCCACTCCTTGTCGTGGGCCCGCCTGCTGACGGGCTGTGGACTGGGCGGTGCGTTCCCGAACCTGCTGGCCCTGGTCAATGAGTGCAGCCGCGCGCACCGACGCCGTGCCAACGTTGCGCTCGTATACGGCAGCATGCCATTCGGCGGAGCACTAGCAAGCCTGTTGAGCATGTTGAATGCCCCGGCCCATTGGCGGGTGATCTTCCTCGCTGGAGGTATCGTGCCGCTGCTGCTGGCACCGGCGCTGCTGCGGGTATTGCATGAGTCCCCTGCCTTCACGCGCCTCGCGCGCGCCGCGCCTACAGCACACGCGGCGGTCGGGCCACACTGCGTCGCAGCCTCGAGGGCGGGCAGCTATATCGCGATCTTTGCGGACGGCCGCGCATTGCCGACGGTGTTGCTCTGGATCAGCTCTTTTCTCGGTCTGCTGACTCTCTACCTGTTCGTCAGCTGGCTGCCCACGCTCCTCGTCGGCAACGGGCTCACCAAGGCACAAGCAGCCGGCGGGCAGATCGCCTTCAACGTGGGCGGAGCTCTGGCGGCATCGCTGATGGGTCAGCTCCTGGAGGGCCGTTGGCGCAATGTTGCCATCGTCGTGACCTTCCTGGCCGTGCCGTCGTTCGTGCTGTTGCTTGGGCGCGGACCGGCGGAATTTGTCGTCGTTGTGGGCGCGGCGTTCGCACTCGGGTGCGCGGTACTTGCCGCATTGGGATTCCTCTATGCGAGCACTCCGGCCTGCTATCCGGCCGCGATCCGCGGCGTGGGCAGCGGGGTCGCCGTGGCGGTCGGGCGGCTCGGGTCGATCGTGGGACCGAAGCTTGGCGGAGCGCTGCAAGCCGCAGGGCACGGCACCTCGCAGTTGCTGGCCGACATTCTGCCGCTGGTCATACTCGGCAGTCTCGTGGGGCTGGCATTCGCCTGGAGCACCGCGAGGCAGCAGTTAGCCGCGGGTGAGGCCACAGACGCGCGCTAGGAGCGTCGGTCAATGCGCCGTGCCGACGGTAGCGGCGCATGCGCCTCGACCTGTCCGCGGTGGTGATTCCACACGGGAATCACGCAACTCGACTGCACCGGACGTCAGTGTCGATCCTGGTCTGCCGCGGGGCCCGGTCGTCCGGGGGCGAGTGGCTGCAGCGTTGCCAGCAGCTGATCCAGCATCCGTTGGAAGCGGCTGCTGAATTGGCCACCGATCAGCGCTTCTATGCGCCGATAGGTTGCATCGATCTGCGGCGCCATGCGGGCCGCCAGCGCACGGGCGCGCGGCGTAAGTGAGACGCGCACGCGGCGTTGGTCGTGCGCCACGCGCCGGCAGACGACAAAACCCAGTTGCTGCATGCGCGCCAGCACCCCGGCCAGG
Organism: Steroidobacteraceae bacterium; assembly: GCA_036401635.1. GTDB lineage: Bacteria > Pseudomonadota > Gammaproteobacteria > Steroidobacterales > Steroidobacteraceae > 13-2-20CM-66-19. The sequence goes on along the minus strand of DASWUP010000056.1, from coordinate 1,541 downwards.
CTCGGACTTGAGATACGGCACACTTCGCTGATCTCGCGGGGCTCGAGTGCCGGCACCTCGAGCAGCGCACGCACAATACGCCACTGCTGCTCGGTGATGTCGTGGGCATTCAGGATTGGCCGGAAATGTGAAATCACGTGCTCGCGCGCCTGCAGCAGCAGCAGCGGCAGGTTGCGGTGTTGCAGCTTGGTGGTTTTACGGCGCATGCGACTCAGGACCGTCGGCCTGCCGGGTGGGGCGAAGCTTGACATACTCACATATTAGCGACTAAATTGCTAATGTATTAGTGATTTACTTGCCTGCGCTGCGAGAGCGAGATGGGGGCCACCGTGCCTGTCGCCGTGCCGATGGATGTATCACCGTTCCGCCTCTCCGGCACGGTATACGGTGCGCTGCTCAATCACCGCACCGCCCTGGCCGCGCTTGGCGCTGCCGTCAACGAACCGCCGTACCAGGCCCCCCCAAAAGCGCCGGTGCTGTACATCAAGCCACGCAACACACTCGCAGCGAGCGGCGATCGCGTGACCGTGCCGACGGACGTGCCAGAGCTGGAGGTCGGTGCCTGCCTCGGTTTGGTGATCGGTCGCACGGCCTGCCGCCTGTCCGAGGCCCAAGCGCTCGAGCATCTGGCCGGTTATCTGATCGTGAACGACGTCAGCGTGCCGCACGCGTCCTATCACCGGCCGTCGATCCGCTTCAAGGCGCGCGACGGCTTCTGCCCGCTGGGCCCGCGCGTCGTGCCGCGCGCTGCCATTGCAGATCCCGACGCCCTGACGATCCGGGTTTACGTCGATGATGAGCTGAAGCATACGGCCACCACCGCAGGGCTGGTGCGTCCGGTCGCGAAGCTTCTGGCCGATGTCACCGATTTCATGACGCTCGCGCCGGGTGACGTTCTTGCCGTCGGCGTGGCCTCTCCGGCACCCCGGGTTCGCGCCGGCCAGCAGGCAAGCATCGAAATCGATGGATTCGGCCGCCTCGAGAACCGCTTTGTGGGTGCGCCACCATGAAACATGCGCGCGTCGCCTGCGCTGGAGCGATCCATGCGGCGCAGCCGCAGCAGCTCGCCGACGGCCGTGCGGGCGTTCGTCTCAGCGATGGGCGCACGCTCGGCGAGGACGCGGTGGTCTGGCTGCCGCCATTTGAGGCCGGCACGATCATCGCGCTGGGCCTGAACTACGCACAACACGCGAAGGAACTGTCCGTCAGCGCACAGGAGGAGCCTCTGGTGTTCCTGAAGGGTCCGGGTTCACTGCTCGGGCACCGCGGTTTTACGCGCCGGCCCTCGGGCGTAAAGTTTATGCACTACGAGTGTGAGCTGGCGGTCGTCATCGGCCGTAGCGCGCGCCAGGTACACCGAAGTGACGCCTTGCAGCATGTCACCGGGTACTGCATCGCAAATGACTACGCCGTTCGCGATTACCTCGAGAACTGGTACCGCCCCAACCTGCGTGCCAAGAATCGTGACGGCGCAACGGTACTGGGGCCGTGGCTGGTCGATGCCGCGGACATTCCCGACCCGGGCAGACTCGGGCTGCGCA
>DASWUP010000055.1:0-1552 GCA_036401635.1 Steroidobacteraceae bacterium | reverse complement strand
TCGCGCGTGCCACGGTAGGTGTCGACGTCGATCTTCAGGGCGACGAGGGCCACGGTCACCCGCCCCGCTCAGGAAAGCGCCACCGGCCGTCTCGCCAGCTCGCGCGCGAGCCCCGGCAGATCGATCGGTCCGCGCGCGTGCGCCGCCGCGAGCAGGCGCAACACGCCCCCGTCGCCGCAGGCGAGGTAACAGCCGCCGTCGGCACTGAAGAGCTGCGGCCCGCCGCGCGGGGAAGCCACCGCGCTCGTGCGCGTGCGATGAATCTCCCAGCGCTGTCCGCCGACCTCGCCGAACGCGCCCGGAAAGGGCGGCGCCACTGCCCGCACCAGGTTGTGGATCTCACGCGCCGGCCGGCCCCAGTCGATGCGTCCATCCTCAGGCCTGCGCCGGCCGAAGTACTGTCCGGCCAGGACCGGCTGCGGCCGGCGCGGCGCCGTGCCGGCGATGAGTCCGGCAAGCGAGCGCGCCAGCACGCTCTCCGCTGCCACCGTGACCTTCGCGTAGACCTCGCGCGCGTCGTCATCGTCCAGGATCGGCACCGCCTGGCTGTCGACGATGTCGCCGGCGTCGGCGCGCTCTACCATGTAGTGCAGGGTCGCGCCGCTCTCGCTTTCCCCCTTGAGGATCGCCCAGTTCACCGGAGCGCGGCCGCGGTACTTCGGCAGCAGCGAGCCATGCACGTTGAGGGCGCCGCGGCGCGCGGCCCGCAGCAGCGGCGCACCCAGCATGGAGCGGTAGTAGAAGGAGAACAGTAAGTCTGCCCCGAGTTGCTCCACGGTGCGCGCGAGCTCGGGCGTGTTGGCATCCGTGGGCGCGATGACGTTGAGGCCATAGTCGGCAGCGGTCGCCGCAACGCTCGCATACCACTGCGTCTCGCCGGGATCGTCGCGCACGGTGACCACCAGCGGCACCTCGACGCCTGCGGAGAGCAGCGTCTTCAGGCATCGCACTCCAACATCGTGATAGGCGAAGACGACGGCTCGCGCCGGGCTCACTCCAGCCCTCCCCGCACGCGCTCCGCGGAAGCGAGCGGTATAGGTGCCGCGGGCTCTTGATGCGGCAACTGCGCAGGCTCCCCGCCATTGCCCTCCTCGAGCACCGCCGCGACCGTGTACCGCGGGCGCTGGCGTACCTGCTCGTAGATACGCCCCACGTACTCGCCCACCACACCCAGGCCGATGAGCGCGACACCAATCAGGAAGAAGGCCACGCCGAACAGAGTGAACAATCCTTCCGCCTCGGGACCGACGATCACGCGGCGGATGGCGAGGTAGAGCACAAAGATGAGCGACAGGAGCGCGATGATGATGCCCGTCATGGAGAACAACTGCAGCGGCACGACCGAAAAGCCGGTCATGAGGTCGAAATTCAGGCGAATGAGGTGGAACAGGGAGTACTTCGACTGCCCGACGGTTCGCTCGGCGTGCGTGACCTCGATCTCCACCGGATGGCGCGCGAAAGTGTAGGCGAGCGCCGGCACGTAGGTACTCACCTCGGTGCAGCGGTTGAGGGCATCGATGACGCTGCGGTGGTAGCCGCGCAGCATGCAGCC
>DASWUP010000054.1:0-8851 GCA_036401635.1 Steroidobacteraceae bacterium | reverse complement strand
CGCGTCGCGCGCACGGAACTCCTTCTCGAGCTTACCGAAGGCGGCGATCTCGGTGGGGCACACGAAGGTGAAGTCCTTGGGCCAGAAGAACACCACCCGCCACTTGCCGGGGAAGCTGTCGTCGGTGAAGGACTGGAACGCATTGCGAACGTCGTTGGATACGACGCCCGTGAGTGAAAACTTCGGAAAACGCTGGCCGACGCCTGACATACCGTGCACTCCTTGAGCTGCGATTCGAGGTAACCGCCCTCAGGCGGAATGGGCACCATGATGCCGGCAGGTCTGCTATTATTCCAATCGATTGATTTGATCATCTTGATAGATGCCATATATCTACTTGGGGCCATGGACCTGAAGCTCAAAGACCTGCGCTACCTCGTGGCCGTGGCCGACAACCGCCACTTCGGCCGTGCGGCCGCGCGCTGCTTCGTCAGCCAGCCGACGCTGTCCGCGCAGCTGAAAAAGCTCGAGCACAGCCTCGGTGTGCAGCTTATCGAGCGGGCGCCCAACAACGTGTCGCTGACGCCGGCGGGGGAGCAGATCGTGGCGCGCGCGCGGCGCATCCTCGAAGCGAGCGATGAGGTGGTGGCGCTCGCGCGCAGCCAGCACGATCCGCTCGCCGGCAAGCTGCGCGTGGCGCTGCTGCCGACCATCGGTCCGTACCTGCTGCCGCGCGTCGCGCCCGCAATCCGCAAGAGCCTGCCGCGCCTGCAGCTGCGCCTGTACGAATACCAGACCGCCCCGATGCTCGAGAAGCTGCACGGCGGCGAACTGGATGTCGGCATTCTCGCCCTGCCGGTCGAGCTGGCGGGGCTTGCGGTGCGCGAGCTGTACCGGGAGGCATTCACCGTGGCGCTGCCTGAAAGTCACCCGCTTGCGGGCCGCGACACGCTGCGCGTGGCGGACCTCAAGGGCGAGACGCTGCTGCTGCTCGAAGAGGGTCACTGCCTGCGCGAGCAGGCGCTGGAAGTCTGCAGCCGCGTCGCCGTGCGGGACTCGCAGGACTTTCGCGCCACCAGCCTCGAGACGCTGCGCCAGATGGTGGCGACGGGTGCGGGCGTGACCCTCCTGCCGGAGCTCGCCGGCCGCGGCGCCTACCGCAATGCCCGCGGCGTCGTGCTGCGTCCGTTCGCCAAACCCGCGCCGCTGCGACATATCGGCGCGTTGTGGCGCAAGAGCACGGCGCGGCGGGTGGCGATCGATGCGCTGTGCAAGCTGATCGCGGAGCACGCGCTGTGAGGGCCGACCGTCACCGCGACTCGCTGTGGCGCGGCGCGCTCGACTGGATCGACTCACGCTGCAGCTGAGAGGCCGGCGAGGGCTGTGAGTCCGGCAGTGGCGCGCGGCGCGCGGTGCGCGCCAGCGCAATCGCCCCGAGCACGATGAACCCGCCGACGATCTGCCACGGCGTGAGCCGCTCATTCAGCAGCAACCACGCATAAAGGGCCGCGGCGATCGCCTGCACGTACAGTCCCACGGCGCTGAACGTGGCGGGCAGTCGCGCCAGCGCATACGCGACCATGCCCTGGCCGAGCACCTGCGCCGACAGCGCGCAGCCGCCGAGCAGCAGCCAGCCGCGCGGCGTATCGGGCAGGAACTTCTGCGGGAGCGCGAGCGGCAGCAGCAGCACGGTAAACACCAGCGTGCTGTTGAACATGACGATACCGGTGCCGTGACGGGTGCGCAGGCGCGCCACCGCCAGAATGTAGAAGCCATAGAAGCACGCGGTCCCCAGTCCCAGCAGGTCGCCCGTGAGCGCCGCCGTGCCGTGCCCCAGTTTCGTGCCCACGATCAACAACAACCCGCCCGAGGCGAGCCCGAGGGCGAGCAGGAAGCTGAGCCGCGGGCGCTCGCCCCACAGCGCCCACGCACCGAGCGTCACCACCATGGGTGCGCAGTTCGCCTCCAGTGTCGAGGCGGCCACCGAGGTGAGCAGGAGCGACGCGTGCCACAGCGCAAGATCGCCGGCGAAGAACACCCCGGCCCAGAAGAACATTGGATCGCGCCAGCTGCGCGCCATGTCTGCCGCGGCGTGCTGCCCCGCGCCCGCGCGTGAACGGCGCTCCAGCAGCGCCCACACCGCCAGCAGCGGCAGCGCCAGCAGTCCGCGCCAGAACGCCGTCGCGGTCGGCCCGGTCTCCGACAGCCTCACGAAGATGCCGGAGCTGCCGATCGCCAAGGCACCGGCAAACAGCGCAATCAGTGCCGGAACCTCGGACGAGTCGTGGCTGGCTGGCATGGGGTGTTTGCGAAACTGCGCATCATAGTCGGTCGTGCCCGGACCCGTCTGGCATAATCGTCCGCGCGCGATGTCAACGCCTGCGCGCACAGGACCGCCCGCTTGAGAAATCCCGCCGCGCCTTTCGCCGCCGCAGCCTTCGCGTGATTTCCACCGACTCACCGCTCGATCACGTCACGCCTTACGACCGTTTTGCGTGGAGCGATGAGCAGATCGAGCGGTGGCTGGCGAGCGGGGAGCGCAGGCACGAACTTTCCGCCTACTTCGGCGCCGCCGAGTATCGCGCGCTCGCGGCGCTGGCGCGCCGCGCGCAGCGCACGCAGCTCGCCGACCCGGCGCTGCGGGTGTTGGTGGTGCCGGGCATCATGGGCTCGCAGCTCGGGCTGCTGCGCCCGCCGCCGCTGCCGCACGACATCGTGTGGCTCGATCCGATCGACATCCAGTTGGGACGCCTCGCGTCGCTGCGGATTCCTGGACCTGCACGCATCGTGTCCCTCGGCGTGATGCTGTTTTCCTACCTGCGGCTGAAGTTGTATCTGCGCGCGCATGGGTTCGCCGCCGAGTTTCATGACTATGACTGGCGGCTGCCGGTCGCGCAGCTCGGGAGCGCGTTGGCCGAACGCGTGCGCGCGGCGGGCAGCGCGCGCGTGGCGATCGTGGCGCACAGCCTGGGGGGACTCGTCGCCCGCGCGGCGCTGACACTCGCAGGTACCGGGCGCGTCGAGCGCCTGCTGCTGCTGGGAACGCCCAACTGCGGCTCGTTCGCGGCGGTGCAGGCCGTGCGTGGCTCCTACGCCGTGGTGCGCAAGGTAGCCCGGCTCGCGGGCGAGGCTTCTGCGGAAAGCCTCGCCGCGGAGGTTTTCAGCACCTTTCCGAGCCTGTATGAGCTCTTGCCCGCGCCCGAGTGCGGCGGCGCCACCGATCTGTTCGATGCCCGCGAGTGGCCTGCCTCCGGTCCCCAGCCGCGCGCGGCACTGCTGCAGGCAGCGCTCGCCGCACGGCAGCGGCTGGCAGCGCCGGATGAGCGGTTTATCTGCGTTGTGGGCGTGGGCCAGGAGACCGTCACCGCGGTCAGGCGGCGCGATGATGACTTCGTCTACATCCTCACGCGCCACGGCGACGGCACGGTGCCGGCGATGAGCGCCGTGCTGCCGGGCGTGCGCAGCGCCTACGCGCGCGTGGCGCACAGTAATCTGACACGCGATCCGCTGGTGGCCGCGGCGGTGGTGGATCTGCTGCGGCGCGGCTCGACGACGCGCCTGCCCGGCAGCTGGAAGAGCAGCAGCCGCGCGTGCGCGCAGGTCAGCGATCGGCAACTGCGCCGCAGCCACGCGCAGAAAGTGAACTGGGCCGCGCTCACCCCTGAGGAGCGCCGCGTGTTCCTGCAGAACCTCAACGAACCGCTGCAATTCAGACTGCGCGTGCCGGGCGCGGCACGCCGCACCCGCCGCAAACACCGTTAGCGAAAGGGGATTACCTTGAACAGCCCCCTGAACGAACTCACCGGCTCCATTCCGGATCTCACCCATCTGGTGCGCATCCTTGCGCGGCTCTCGGTCGCGCTCATCGTGGGCGCGGCGGTCGGCCTGCAGCCTGAAGTCACACACAAGAGCGCCGGGATGCGCACCCACATGCTGGTTGCGCTCGGCACCGCGCTGCTGCTGGTGACGGCCAGCGACGCGGGCATGATCCCATCCGATCTGGCACGGGTCGTCCAGGGGATCATCACCGGCATCGGCTTCCTGGGAGGCGGTGTGATCCTCAAGCTCACCCAGGAGCACGAGATCCGCGGCCTCACGACCGCGGCCGGCATCTGGCTGACCGCCGGGGCGAGCGCTGCAGCGGGCCTCGGGCAGATCGCGGCGGCTCTCATCGGAATGGTGTTAGGCGTGGTGGTGCTCGCCGCCATGGGCAAACTGGAGAGGCACCTGCACGGAAGCGGCCCTCCGGGCTAAGCGAATGCCTGCGCGATCGCTTCGCGCTGGCGCGCATCGGGCAGCCGTCCGCGGCCACCGCCGAGGTTGTCTTTCAGGTGCGCCAGCTTGCCGGTCGCGGGGATGATGCAGGTGACCGCGGGATGCGCGGCGATGAACTTGAGCGCAAGCTGGCCCCAGCTCGCGGCCTGGACGTCGGCCGCCCACGCCGGCAGCGGCTTGCCGCGCACCGCCTGAAACAGCGCGCCGTCCTCGAAGGGGCGATTGACCAACACGGCCACACCGCGCTGCGCCGCGAGCGGCAGCAGCTGCTTTTCCGCAGCGCGCGTCACCGGTGAATAGTTGAACTGCACGAAGTCGAGCTTCTCGCGCGTCAGCACGCGCGCAAGCTCAGCATGCGCGCCGACCGTGTAGTGCGTGACTCCGACGTAACGCACGCGGCCGGCGTCCTTCCACTTACGCAGCGTCTTCAGCTGCGTGTCGAGATCCAGGAGGTTGTGTACCTGGATGAGATCGAGCCGCGCGCCCCCCGCCAACAGGTGCGCCGAGTGCGTCATCTGCTCGATCCCGGAACGCTCACCGCGCGTCCACACCTTGGTGGCGAGGAACGCCTTCTGGTGCATGTCCGGCATCATCAGCTCACCGAGCACACGCTCGGCGCTCGAGTACATCGGTGAGGTGTCGATCAGACGCCCGCGCCCGCCGGAGGCGAAGAACGCCTCCAACACGTCCTTGAGCGGTGCACGCTCGGCAGAGGACTCGCCGACTTCGAACGTCCTGGAGGTGCCCAAGCCGATGACGGCAAGCTCTTCGCCGCTCGAGGGGATCTTGCGCAGGATCAGTCCATCGCCGGGGTTGGCAGCGCCCGCCCGTGAAGACAGGGCGGCGGCCGCCATGACGTTGGCTCCTCCCGCCAGCAGCTCACGTCGGTTCATGGCTTCCTTTCGCAAAGGCTGGCGGCGATGTTCGCACGCGCCGGCGGCACGTGTCTTGCGTGAGCGGCTGGCGACAAATTCCCGGGACTAAATGAGCGCCGCGTCGGTCTCGACCACGCTCAGCCCGCCGCCCTCGACCACGCGCGCCAGTGCCGCCGCGACCGGCAGCACCTGCGCGCCGTAGAAGCAGGCGGTGCGGATCTTGGCGGCATAAAACTCGCGGTCGGGGCCGTGCGATTTTGCAGCGGCGATCGCCGCGGACTTCGCCAGCAGCCAGCCGCCGATCACGTAGCCGCACAGCTTCAGGTACGGAACCGACACCGCCATGCCAGCCTCGGGGCGCGAAGCGAGCGCCCTGAGCAGCGCTTGCGTGGCGGCTTTGAGAGCACCGAGCGCCTCCAGCACCGCCTTGCGGGTGGCGTCCACGGATGCATCGCTGGTGGCGAGCCCCCGCAGCTCACGCTCCATGTCGGCGATCAGCGCCCCCATCGCGGCGCCCCGATCGCGGCTGAGCTTGCGGCCGATGAGATCGTTCGACTGGATGCCGGTGGTGCCTTCGTAGATGGTCGTGATGCGCACGTCGCGCATGTACTGCGCAGCGCCGGTCTCCTCGATGAAACCCATGCCGCCGTGCACCTGCACGCCGGTCCCGGCAACCTCGTTGCCGATCTCGGTGCACCAGCCCTTGACGATCGGCGTGAGGAGTTCGCCGCGGGCCTGGGCGGTATGGCGCACCAGCTCAGCGTCGCTGTACGTGGCCAGGTCAAACTGAAAGGCGGCGTAGAGCGTGAGCGCACGCGAGGCCTCGGTCTGCGACTTCATCGTGAGCAGCATGCGCTTCACGTCCGGGTGATTGATGATCGGCGCCGCACCTGCGCCCTGCGCCACCGGTGGCTTGCCCTGCACGCGCGTGCGCGCCCACTCCGTTGCGCGCTGCAAGGCGCGCTCGCCAACCGCGTAGCCCTCGCTCCCCACCGACAGCCGCGCGCTGTTCATCATGATGAACATGTATTCCAGGCCGCGGCCGGGTTCGCCGATCAAATGGGCCACCGCGCCATCCTTCTCGCCGAAGGCCAGCACACAGGTGGGACTCGCGTGGATGCCGAGCTTGTGCTCGATCGACAGGCAGCGCACGTCGTTGCGCGCACCGAGCGAACCGTCGGCGTTCACCAGCACCTTCGGCACGACGAACAGCGAGATGCCCCTGACCCCGGGAGGCGCGCCGTCGATGCGCCCGAGCACCATGTGGATGGTGTTGCTCGTGAGATCGTGGTCGCCCCAGGTGATGAAGATCTTCTGCCCGAAGAGCCGGTAGCGATCGCCATCCGGAACGGCGCGGGTGCGCACCTGCCCGAGATCCGAGCCCGCCTGCGCTTCGGTGAGTACCATGGTGCCGCTCCACTCACCGCTGATCATCTTGGGCAGGTACTGCTGCCTCTGTGCGGCCGACCCACTCAGCTCGAGCGCGTGCACGGCGCCATGCGTCAGCATCGGACCTAACTTGAAGGCGAGACAGGCGGAACCCCAGAACTCTCCCACCGCGCTGACGAGCACGCGCGGCACGCGCTGACCGCCGAACTGCGGTTCTGCGCCGAGGGCCGGCCAGCCGCCCGCCACGAACTGCTTATAGGCCTCGCGAAACCCCGGTGCCGTGAGCACGCCGTCCGCCGTCCAGCGCGCCCCCTGGGTGTCCCCGCTACGGTTCAGGGGATCGAGCACGGTCTCGGCAAAGCGCGCCGCCTCCTCGAGCACCGAGCGCGCGAGTTCATCGGAATAGTCCGCCAGCAGGGGAGATGCGCTGAGGCTGCCTGCGCCGAGGAGCTCCTCGAGCACGAAGCGCATTTCACGCAGTGGCGCACGGTACATGGTCGATTTCGCCTCTCTTCCGGTGCCTGGCCCGCACGGCTAGTGTAGCGGGTCCGCCGCCACCCTACCCGCGGGTAACCTCACGTGCGTTGCGCGCCTCAGGTGCGTTGTGCGGTTGAAAGGGCGCGCGTGTGCAGCTGCACGCGGTCGTGGCCCGGCGCGCATTTAATGTGCCGCGGAATCCTGCGCCCTGGGGTGCGCCGCGGATACGCGCGCCGGCGCAGGCAGCGCCAGCGCCGGCACGATGTTCGCAGCCAGGAAATCCACGAACTGCTGCGCCCGCGGATCGGACTCAAGCGCTGCCGGGTACAAGGCATATAAGGCAGCCGCCGGCGGCACGGCCCAATCGGACAGCACCGGCTTCAGCCGTCCGGTCGCCAGCCCCTGCCGGCACAGGAACTCCGGCAGGAGCCCTATGCCGAGTCCGGCAGCGGTAGCGGCGTGCAGCACCGCCGGGTCGTCGACGGCGAGTTTCGGCGTCAACGGCACTTCGGCGCGCTGCGCACCGCGCTCAAGCAGCAGGCGAAACTCCGGCAACTCGGCGGCGTCCGGGGTGAGCAGGTCGTGGTTGCGCAGATCGTCCGGGCGCTCGGGCATCCCGCGCTGCTGCAGATACGCAGGTGTTGCGCACAGCAGCGCGGGCGGCGCGCCCAACAGGCGCTGCGTGATGTTGCCGTCCGCTGGCGGGCGGGTGCGGATCGCGACATCCCAGGCACCTTCGGCCAACTGCGTCACATCGAGCGCCACTTCCAGCGGCACGTGCGCGAAGGCCTCGAGAAAGCGTGGCACGAGGGGTGACAGCAACACGCGCCCGTAGGTGGGGTCGGCCACCACGCGCAGCGCCCGTGCCTCGGGCGACTGCAGCTTTGCGATCGCGCTGCGCGCCAGGTCCGACTCGTCCGCGACGCGCTTCGCGTGCGGGTACACGAGCCGTCCCGCGGGAGTGAGCGCGCTGCGGCGCGTGGTGCGCTCGAGGACCCGCACGCCCAAGGTCTTTTCCAGGTCCGCCACCGCGCGGCTCACCGCGGCCTTTGGCACTCCGAGTGCGCGGGCCGCAGCCGAGAAGCCATTCAGATCGACGACCTTCGCGAGCATGGCCAGCTGAGCCGGTGTCCAGATCAGATTCATGGCAGCCTCAATTAAGCGCTCGATACATCGTATTGTTTCACCCAAGAGGCAGGCGCGCCAGTGCCCTGAGGCATAGAATCGGCCCCCCGCTCCCGTCCCCGTAAGGAAAGCTCATGAAAGTCTCGATGCACGCGCTCTCGGTGGAAGTGTTCGCGAACGCTCTCGGCAACCTCTCTTGGGTACTGGGGAAAGGGGCGGCAAGCGCTGCGAGCCGCAAGATCGATCCGACGGTGCTGCTCAGTGCACGACTCGCACCGGACATGCTGCCCCTGACGCGCCAGGTGCAGATCGTGTGCGATCTTGCGAAGAATTCCATCGCCCGTCTCGCCGCACAGGAGCCGCCACGCTTCGAAGACACCGAGACCAGCTTCGAGCAGCTACGCGCGCGCCTCGCGCGTGGCATCGACTACATCCGCAGCGTGCCGGCGAGCGCCCTGGAAGGGTCCGAGACGCGCGACATCAAGGTGCCGAGCGGCGAGCGAACGCTCGAGTTCAAGGGACTGGAGTTCCTGCAGCGCTGGGCGATCCCGAACGTGTTCTTCCACGTCACCACCGCGTACAACATCCTGCGCCACAACGGCGTTGATATCGGCAAACGCGACTTCATCGGCGGCGGACGCGAGACCTAAAGCCCAATATGACAAACGGCGGCCGGGAAACTGTCGCCTTTTGCGCACAGAACGCGAAGGAAATCACGGCGCCGCGCGCGCCGTACTGACACCCTCTTAACCAATGGGTGGGGCTGGCTC
>DASWUP010000053.1:0-22710 GCA_036401635.1 Steroidobacteraceae bacterium | reverse complement strand
CTTCTCGGAAGCTGAGCCGGAGGCTCCGTGGGCCGCCGGGTCCGAGCACCCCGCGCAGGTGGCAAGCAGCACCGCGAAGGCTGCGCTGAGGCGAAAGGATCGGGGAGCGCTGTGCACGACGCCGTTCTTATATAACAGCGGCTTACCCCTGAGAAGGCGCCGCGTTCCCGGCGGATGAGCCGTTATACGTTGAGCAGCAGGTGCTCGCGCTCCCAGGAGCTGATTACCTGCAGAAACACCTCGTACTCCGCTTCCTTCACGATGGTATAGGCCTCGACGAACGCCTCCCCCATGAGCCTCACCAGTGACTCGCAGGCGCGCAGCTCCCGCAAGGCTTCATCGAGCGAGCGCGGCAGGCCAAACGGCAGATCGTGCGCGCTGCCGACGATCGGATCGCTCGGCTGCGCGCCCTCGATCATGCCGAGGTAGCCGCAGGCGAGCGAGGCGGCAATGGCGATATAGGGATTGGCGTCCGCACCGCCGACCCGGTTCTCGACGCGGCGTGCCTGCGCATCGGACATGGGCACGCGCAGGCCCGCGGTGCGGTTATCGTAGCCCCAATGCACGTTGATGGGCGCCGACAGGTAACGCGTCAGGCGCCGGTAGGAATTCACGTTGGGGCAGAACAGCGCCATGGCCGCGGGCAGGTACTTCTGCAGCCCGCCGATATGCGCAAAAAACAGCGCCGAGGGGGTGCCGTCGGGGTTGCTGAAGATGTTCTTGCGCGTCTTCACGTCCACCACGCTCTGGTGGATGTGCATGGCGCTGCCGGGCTCCTTGGCATGTGGCTTCGCCATGAAGGTGCAGTACATCTTGTGGCGCAGGGCTGCCTCGCGCGCCGTGCGTTTGAAGAGAAACACCTGGTCCGCCAGGTCGAGCGGCTGGGCGTGGATCAGGTTGATTTCCATCTGCGCCGGACCGTCCTCATGAATGAGGGTGTCGATCTCGATGTCCTGGTCCTCGCAGAACTGGTAGATGTCATCGAACAGCGGGTCGAACTCGTTGACCGCTGCGATGCTGTAGGACTGGCGGCCGGGCTCGGAGCGCCCGGAGCGGCCCACGGGGGGCTTGAGCGGGTAGTCGGCATCCTTGTTCTGCTCGACCAGATAGAACTCGAGCTCCGGTGCCACCACCGGCTCCCAGCCGCGCTGCGCGTACAGCTCGACGATGTTGCGCAGCACGTGCCGCGGTGCCATCGACACGCGCCGGCCGTCGGAATAGAAGCAGTCATGGATCACCTGCGCGGTGGGCTCCGCCGCCCACGGCACGCGCCGCACGGTCTTCTGATCCGCCTTGAGCACGATGTCGATTTCCGCCGGGCTCATCGCCTCACCGGTGTCCACCGGGTAGTCGCCGGTCACGGTCTGCAGAAACACGCTCTCCGGCAGGCGCATGCCGCCGTCCTCGGCGAACTTTTCCGCGGGCATGATCTTGCCGCGGGCAATGCCGGCCATGTCGGGAATGATGGCCTCCACCTCGGAGATACCGTGATCGCGGAAGAATTGCCGGATCTCACTCACCATACGCAAAGGCCTTTCACTTAGTCTGCGCGTGCTCGCGGCTGGCCTGCCCGAAGGCGGCAAACAGCGCGCGTGAAAACGGATTGCTCATCACTTTCCACTCCGGGTGCCACTGCACCGCCAGCGCAAAGCGCTGCGCGTTGCGTACGCGGAACGCCTCGATCACGCCATCCGGCGCACGCGCCTCGACCGCAAGTTCCGCCCCGAGGCGATCGATGCCCTGGTTGTGGAGCGAATTCACCTGGATGCGATCGCTCAGCGCGAGCGAGCGCAGCACGCCACCGGGCTCGAGCGTCACCTCGTGAGCCGGGCCGTACTGCACATCCAGCGGCTGCGTCTCATCATCGCGATGATCGAGATGCCCCGGCACCTCGTGCAGCTTCTGGTGCAGAGTGCCGCCGAAAGCGACGTTCATTTCCTGGAAACCGCGGCAGATGCCGAGTACCGGCACCCCCGCCCGCACGGCCTTGCGGATGAGCGGCAGCGTGGTCGCGTCGCGCGCCGGGTCATGCAGGGTGCCGGGCGCGCTCGGCGGGCCCTCATACAGATGCGGCTCGACGTTCGAGGGGCTGCCGGTGAACAGCAGTCCGTCGAGGCGCTGCAACAGCTCATCAAACCCCAGTTCCTCCGCCAGTGAGGGGATCAGCAGCGGCGCCGCTCCGGCTGCATCCAGCACAGCGCGGGCGTATTTTTCCCCGACCATGTGAAACGGGTGTACACCGACCAGGCGCCGGTCGGCGGGAATACCAATGAGTGGGCGGGCGGGTGCCATCGCGGCTTGCAGCCAGGGCGGTGTTTAGTATCTTAAACAAACCGCGCCGGCGGAGTCTCCCAAGTACACCCGTATTAGACCACAGGTGCAGGAAGGAAGCCTCAGTTGCGCAAGGGACGAAACTGCGGTAATGGCCTAACTACGGCCCTCGCACGAGCCGGACAGGCATGGACGGATTTGCGGCGCGCCGCTGCAGCTCGCTATCCTGCGTCGCTCCCCCGCCCGCGGGGCGTCAGAATATCCTAAACACCCCGGACGCCGTAAGAACCTCATGGGACGCCTCGGCCACGTCGCCTCCTACTACGCCGCCTCCGCTCACGCGGTGCCGGAGCGTCCTGCGCTCGCGGACGGCCTCGACTGCGATGTGTGCGTAGTCGGCGCCGGCATAGCCGGTTGTTCCACCGCGCTGCACCTGGCGCTTGCGGGTCTCTCCGTCGTGCTGCTGGAAGAGCACCGCGTGGGCTGGGGCGCCTCGGGGCGCAGCGGCGCGCAGGCGATCCACGGAATCGCCGCCGGCCAGACCAAACTCGAACGGCTGATCGGCGCTGAGGCGGCGCGCGCCGTATGGGACGTCTCGATCGAGGGACTGGCGCTGATGCGGGAACTGATCGCGCGCTTCTCGATCGACTGTGACTGGGTAGCGGGGCACCTGCTCGCCGCCATCAAGGAGCGCCACGAGCGTGAGTTGCACGCGGAGCTCACCGAACTGCGCGAGCAGTACGGCTACGCGAGCGTGCGCTACATGCCGCGCGAGGAGTTGCGTGCAACGCTTGCAACCGAGCGCTACCGCGGTGCCCTCTACGACAGCAACAGCGGCCATCTGCACCCGCTTAACTACACGCTGGGACTTGCGGCGGCGGCCGCAGGCCTGGGCGTGCGCATCTTCGAGGGAACCCGCGCCACCGGCTTCACAGCCGCGGGCGCCTCGGCGGTGCACGTACGGACTCCTCAGGGTGAGGTGCGCGCCCGCTACCTCGCGCTGTGCGGGAATGTTTACCTGGGCGCCATCGCCCCGACGCTCGCCTCCAAGATCATGGCGGTTGCAACCTACATCGTGGCGACTGAACCGTTGGGCGCGAAGCGCGCGCAGCATCTGATCGCCAACAACGCGGCGGTCAGCGACATGAACTGGGTGCTGGATTACTTCCGGCGCTCGGCCGATCACCGTCTGCTGTTCGGCGGGCGCGTGAACTACTCCGGGCTCAGTTCATTCGATGCGCCGAGCGCAACCCGCGCGCGCATGCTCATCGTGTTTCCGCAATTGAAGGATGTGCGCATCGAGTACGCCTGGGGCGGTGAAGTCGACATCACGCTCAATCGTGCTCCGCACTTCGGCCGTCTGGCACCCAATATCTACTTTCTGCAGGGCTTCTCCGGCCACGGCATCGCCCTCACGGGGATTGCCGGCAAGCTAGTGGCGCAAGCCATCGCCGGCATCGCGGGGCGCTTCGATGTATTTGCGCGCATTCCGCACCGCAATTTCCCGGGCGGGGCTGTCTGGCGCCGTCCGGCACTGGTGCTGGCGATGCTGTACTACCGCCTGAAGGATCTGCTGTAGCTGCGCGATGCTGATTTACCGCGAGCTGATGCTGGGGTTGTGGTTAGCCTGGGTCCTGTACTGGGTAGTCGCGGCATTCAGCGCCAAGACCACGCAGCGTCGCGAATCGCCAGCCTCGCGCCTGTCGCATGTCGTGCCGCTGCTCCTCGGCATCGCGCTGATCGTCTGGCCGCGCGCTCCGTGGCACTGGCTGAGGCTGCGGCTGCTGCCTGATGGCCCGCTCCAGTTTGGCATCGCCCTCGCGCTCGTGGCAGGCGGGCTCGCCTCGACCGTGTGGGCGCGCGTGCACCTGGGCCGCAACTGGAGCGGCTCCGTCACACTCAAGGAAGAACACGAGCTCGTCCGCTCGGGTCCCTATGCGTACGTGCGGCACCCTATCTACACCGGCCTCCTGGTTGCACTGCTCGGCAGCGCCGTCGCCTGCGGCGAGCTGCGGGCCGTGATCGGCCTAAGTCTCGTCGCCGGGGCGTTCATCCGCAAGCTGCGCATCGAGGAGCGCTTCATGCGGGAGATCTTCCCGGGACAGTACCAGCGTTACTGCGCGCAAGTGCCGCCGCTCATCCCGTTCACAAAAGCTCGGCGATCTGCACCGCGTTGAGCGCCGCGCCTTTCAACAGCTGATCGCCCGCCACGAACAGGGAAATGGAGCGCCCGTCCGGGTCGCTCAGGTCCTGGCGGATGCGGCCGACGAGAATCGGGTCCTGACCCGAGGCGTCCTTCGGCATCGGAAAATAGTTGCGCTCCGCATCGTCCACCAGCTTCACGCCCGGGGCAGTCTGCAGCAGATTCCGCACCTGCCCAGGCGTTATCGGCTGCTCGCATTCGAAGGTGATCGCCACCGAGTGCGCGCGCAGCACCGGCACCCGCACGCAGGTCGCCGACACCCGGATGTTGGTATCGCCAAAGATCTTGCGGGTCTCCTGCATGACCTTGCTCTCTTCATCGTTGTAGCCGGTCGCCGGGTCGATCTTGGTGTTATGGCTGAAAAGATTGAACGCATAAGGGTGCGGCAGCACCTTGTGGTCGTAGGCGCGGCCCTCGAGATACGCGCGCGTGGATTCGCGCAACTCCTCCATCGCGGCGGCACCGGCGCCGGAGGCGGCCTGGTAGGTCGCCAGCAGCAACCGCCGGATGCGGTTGGTGCGGTGGATCGGCCACAGCGGCGTGATAGAAATGATGGCGCAGCAGTTGGGGTTGGCGATGATCCCCTGATGAGCGCGCAGCGTCTGCGGATTGATTTCCGGCACCACCAGCGGCACGGCGGGATCCATGCGGAACGCGGACGAATTGTCGATGACGGTGGCACCGGCGCGCACCGCGATCGGCGCGAAGTGCTTCGAAGTGCTGCCGCCGGCAGAGAACAGCGCGATGTCGACGCCGCGGAAGCTCTCCTCGTTCAACTCGCGCACCGCCAGTTGCTGGCCACGAAACTTCAACGTCTTGCCGGCCGAGCGCGCCGAGGCGAACAGCCGCAGTTCCGACAACGGGAAGGCTCGCTCCTCCAGGCAGCGTATCAACTCGACGCCCACCGCGCCGGTAGCCCCGACGATCGCGACCACGGGCGCGGTGCGCAAGGGAGGCTCAGACATGGGTCTCCCGGGACCGGAGGCGTCTTGTGTGCGTTCGTGCGGGCATCGACCGAGGACGCTACCTGAGCATATTTTGGCTGTAAAGCAGCTTGCCGAGCGGAACTAAGCAACCATAAGGTTGCATGTCACCGGGGCGTGCGTTATTATGCAACTCGGAGGTTGCCAATATGAACACCAGCATCGAAAAGCGTCTGGAGCTCAAAGCGCCGGTTTCGCGCGTATGGCGCGCGCTCACCGATCATCGCGAGTTCGGCGCATGGTTCGGCGTGAAGATGGACGGCCCGTTCGTGCCGGGCCAACCCGCCGAGGGACAGATCACCTACCCGGGCTACGAGCACGTGAGGTTGCAGACCGTGGTGCAGAAAATGGAGCCGGAGAGGTTCTTCAGTTTCACCTGGCATCCGTACGCCCTCGATCCGCAGGTGGACTACTCCAAGGAAACTCCCACGCTCGTGGAGTTTCGCCTGCAGAAGATCCCGACCGGCACCTTGTTGGTGGTCACCGAGTCTGGTTTCGACAAGGTGCCCGCCGATCGCCGTGCGGAGGCCTTCCGCATGAACGACAGCGGCTGGGCCGAGCAGCTGAGCAACATTGCGCGCCATGTCGCGGCTGGCTGACGCCAGCGCCGCAAAGCGGCGGCATCACGCCGCCGTGTTCGCGGCGCTCGGTGACGAAACACGGCTGTCGCTGGTTAACGCGCTCTCGGCCGGCGAGCCGCGCTCGATTGCACAGCTGACGGGTGGCACGAAGATCACCCGGCAGGCAATCACCAAGCACCTGCGGGTGCTGGAGAGTGCCGGCATTGTGCACAGCGTGCGCACCGGGCGCCGGAGTCTGTTCGAGTTCGATCCGGCGCCCATGACCGAATTGCAGGAATACCTCGGCCGCGTCGCCGGCCAGTGGGATCAGGTGCTAGCGCGGTTGAAATCGCTGGTTGAGAGCTAGCCCGGCAAGTCTGCGGGGGAATCCCCGGTGGAGACACTATGATCTTACGAACGCGGCATCTTGCTGTGGCATCCTGCCTGCTGTTTCTTGCCGGCACGTCCGCCACGGAAGAGACGGTGCCCGCCAGAGAGCGGCTTCAACATCTGCGGGCGGAGTTGCATGACTCGCGCGCCGGCAACGATTGGCAGGCGAGTCTCGAAAGCGCACGCAAACTCAAGGCGCTCCTGAACGAGGCCCCGCGCTCCCTCCTCGAGGTCGCCCGTGCGGACATCCATGTCGGCGACACTGATGCGGCGCTGCGCGAATTGGCGCAGTTCGCCCGCATGGGTCAGACCGCCGACCTGCCGGCTATTTCCGCAGACTTCACTGCGCTCATCACGACCGCGGCGTTCAAAAAAATCCAGAGCGACATGTCCGCCAACAACGGTGCCATCTCGCTGGCCTCACCGGCCTTGCTGCTGTCCGACGCCGGGTTGCTGGCGGAGGACATCGACTACGATGCGCACAGCAAGCGGTTCTTCATAACCAGCGTGCGGGACAGGAAGATCATCTCGGTCGACCTCCGCGGGAGCAGCACGGAATTTGCCAAGGCGCCCGATGACTGGCCCATGCTGGCCCTCAAGGTGGACAGCGCACGCGCGCTGCTGTGGGCGACCGAAGTCGCGCTCGAGGGCTTCAATTCGGTGCCGGAAGCCGATTGGGGCCGCTCGGCGCTGCTGTGCTATGAGCTGAAAGCCGGCAGGTTGCTGCGGCGAATCGAGGCACCGCGTCCAAGCGCGCTGGGCGACATGGTCCTGACGCGGCTGGGTGAGGTCATCGTCAGCGACGGATACGGTGGTGGCGTATATCGGGTAGGCGTGCAGGGCACGACCATGCAGCGTCTCGACGGCGGGGATTTCATCTCCCCGCAGACTCCGGCGATGCATCCGGACGGCAAACACATCTTCGTGCCGGACTACCTGCGGGGTATCGGCGTGCTGGACGTTGCAACTCGGCAAGTGCGCTGGCTGCCGATGGCAGGAAGGTTCGCCCTTAACGGCATCGACGGCCTGTATTTCGAGCACGGGCGGCTGATCGCCGTGCAGAACGGGACCTCTCCAGAGCGGGTCGCGGCCTTCACCCTGGATACGTCGCTCAGCAGAATTGTCGCAGAGAAGATTGTCGAGCGCTCCACCGACACGCTCGGCGATCCGACCCACGGGGTCGTCGTCGACGACCAGTTCTACTACATCGCCAATTCGGGATGGGATCTCATCGACGATCACGGCAATCTGAAGCCGGGCGCGAAACCCTCCGCGCCGCGCATCATGCAGGTTCAGCTCTCGGGACTTTGACGGACGCGCACCTCAAAGCAGCGGTGAATCCGCGGATTACGCACGAAATCCTTCGGTAAGGTCACCGCCGACACGTCGCGAATCTGGTAGCGCTCGGCGAGCATCTCCGCCAGGCGAAAGCGCTGCGCGTTGGTCGAAAAGATGATCAGCCCATCGGGCGCCAGCAGCCGTGCACATGCGTCGATGAGCTCGGGGTGATCGCGTTCGATATCGAGCACGCCCTCCATGCGCTTGGAGTTGGAAAAGGTCGGCGGATCGAGGAACACCAGATCGAAGCGGGCAGATCCGCGCGCCGCCTCCTGCAGCCATTCACGGCAGTCCGCCTGCACCCACACGTGCGCGTCGCCCGCCAGGCCATTGAGAGCCAGATTGCGCTGCGCCCACTCGAGATAGGTTCGCGACAGATCGACCGAGGTGGTGGTGGCCGCGCCACCCGCTGCGGCATAGACCGTGGCGGTACCGGTGTAGGCGAACAGGTTAAGGAAGCGCTTGCCGCGCGCCGCATCCCGCAGCCTGGCGCGCGTCACGCGCTGATCGAGGAACAGTCCCGTGTCCAGATAGTCCTCGAAGTTCACCCTGAATTTGAAACCGCCTTCGGTGACGACGCGGAAGTGAGTCTGCTCGTTTAGCTTTTCGTATTGCTGGCCGCGTCGCGTGCGGCGCCGCATCCGCACGCGGATGCGCTCGCTGGCAACGCCAGTCGCCTGCGGTAGCGTCGCCAGCACCTCGCCGCGCCGCCTGCGGACGGCATCCAGTTCGATCTCCGCCGGCGCCGCATACTCCTGAACGTACAGCCACGACTCATCGGGTTCGATGGCGCGATACCAGTCGATGGCAAAGGCGTACTCCGGCATGTCGGCGTCGTAGAGCCGATAGCATGAAACACCCGCGCGCTGCGCCCAGCCCCGCAGTCTCTTCAGGTTCTTTCCGAGCCGGTTGGCGAACATGCGCGCCCCGGGAGTGTCCCGCAGATGGGCCGTGCCTTTGCCGAGTGTTCCCGGCTCGCGTGCGCTGTCGGGCGCCACTTTGATCCGCAGCAGCCGGCACTCGATCCCACCGTTCCACACGCGGTGCGTGCGGTGCGCGCGCAGGCCGAGTTCCATGCCGAGCTCCGGCGCGCCGGTGAGCACCGCGGCATTCCAACCCTGAAAGCGCTCTCGCAGCACGGCGCCCAGCTCGCGGTGCAGCGCCCGCGCGCCCTCGCGCTCCTCCATGCGCATGCCGTAGGGGGGATTGCTGCACAGCAGTCCCGGCCGATCCGGATCGCGCCCCGCAAGCGGCGCGGCGTCGGCCAGCACGCCCGTATCCGCGCGCACCAGCGAGCCCACACCGGCGCGCCCGGCGTTGTCGCGCGCGCTGCGGATGGCGGCGGGGTCGCGATCCCGTCCGCGCACCGTGACCCGTGTCGCCGTGCCGGCGGCCGCGCGCGCTTCGGCCTCCGCGCGCAGGCGCGCCCACAAGGGTGCATCGTGGCCGCGCCAGTTCAGAAAACCGAAATAGTCGCGTGTGAGAGCGGGCGCCCGGTCGGCGGCCATCAGCGCCGCTTCAATGCACAACGTGCCCGAGCCGCACATGGGATCGAGAAACTCCGCACCCTGCACCGCAAGCTCCGGCCAGCCGGCGCGCAGCAACACTCCGGCAGCGACGTTCTCCTTCAGCGGCGCTTCCCCGGCCGCGCCCCGGTAACCGCGACGGTGCAGGCTGTCACCGGAAAGGTCGATGGACACCGTTATGTCGCTGCCGTGCGCATGCGCGTGCACCCGTACACCCGGGCGCTCGAGCGCCACATCCGGTCGCACCCCGGTCGCGAGGCGCAGCGCATCGACAATACCGTCCTTGAGCTTCAGCGCCCCAAAGTGAGTGTGAGTAATCGCGGGGTGCCGCCCGCTGAAATCGCACGCCAGTGTGGTCGCAGGACCCAGGTGAGCTGCCCAGTCGAGGCCGCACACCGCCGCGTGAAACTCATCTGCATCGCGCGCCTCAAAGTGCGCGAGCTCGAGGAACACCCGGTTGGCGATGCGCGACCACAGGCAGGCGCGATAGGCACTCGCAAGCGTCCCCAGGAAAGCCACCCCGCTCGAGCGCTCGCGCACCTGCGCCGCGCCGCACGCGCCGAGCTCACGCGCCAGCAGATCGGCAAAACCGCGCGGCGCGCTGGCAACGAACTTGAGCGCAGGCGGACTCACGCGGCGGCGCGAGGCAGCCGCGCTCTCACGACAGGTCGCGCCCTAAGCGACTGCCTCACCGTCAGGCCAAGTCGATCCAGGTCGTCTTCAGCTCCGTGTATTTCTCGAGTGCGTGCAGCGACTTGTCGCGTCCGATGCCCGACTGCTTGAAGCCGCCGAACGGCACGGTCAGATCATCCGCATCATAACAATTGACATACACCGTGCCGGCGCGCAGCGCGCGCGCCACGCGGTGCGCGGTCGTTACCTCACGGGTCCACACCGCGGCCGCGAGGCCATAGATTACGTCGTTGGCAATCTCGATCGCCTCGTCGACGGTCTTGAACGTAATGGCCGACAGCACCGGGCCGAAGATCTCCTCGCGCGCGATCACCATGGCCGGCTTCACGCCCTCGAACACCGTCGGCTCGATGAAGTAGCCACCGCTGTCCTCGCGCACCCGGCGTCCGCCGAAGCGGATGTTGGCGCCATCGCGCCGGCCGGCATCGATGTAACCCAGCACCCGCTTCATCTGCGTCTCATCGACTATCGCACCGAGCTGCGTGGCCGGATCGAGCGGATCGCCTGGCTGCAGCTTGCGGCTGATCGCCTGCACCTTCTCCAGCACCGCGTCCTTGATGCCTTCCTGCAATAGCAGGCGCGAGCCGGCGGAACACATCTCTCCCTGATTGAAGAAGATAGCGAACGCCGCGGCTGTGGCCGCCTTATCCAGATCCGGATAATCCGCCAGCACGATGTTGGGCGACTTGCCGCCGCACTCGAGCGATACGCGCTTCAGGTTCGACTGGCCGGCGTACTGCATGATCAGCCGTCCGGTCGCCGTCGAGCCGGTGAAGGCGATACAGTCGACGTCCATGTGCAGGGCGAGCGCCTTGCCGGCAGTTTGTCCGAAGCCCGGCACCACGTTGAGCACTCCCGGTGGAATGCCCGCTTCGACCGCAAGCTCCGCGACCCTGAGCGCCGTGAGCGGGGACTTTTCCGAGGGCTTGAGCACCAGAGAATTGCCCGTCGCGAGAATGGGAGCGATCTTCCAGGCCGCCATGAGCAGTGGAAAATTCCAGGGCACGATCGCCCCGACGACCCCCATGGGCTCGCGCGTGATCAGGGCGAGCGCACGCGGCCCGGTGGGCGCCACCTGGTCGTACACCTTGTCGATCGCTTCGGCGTACCACTGCAGGCAGCGCGCCGCGCCCGGGATGTCGATCTTGAGGCTGTCGGAGATCGGCTTACCCATGTCGAGCGTCTCGAGCAGCGCGAGCTCTTCCGTGTGCCTCAAGATCGCTTCCGCAAAGCGCAACAGGATCTTCTTGCGCTTCGCGGGCGCGAGATCCGCCCAGCTGCCCTTGCGAAATGCAGCGCGGGCGCAGCTGACGGCGCGGTTGATGTCCGGCTCGTCGCCGGCGGCAACCTGCGCCAGGAGCTTCCCGGTGGCGGGATTTATGCAATCGAAGGTGGCACCCGAGGCGGCATCGAGGTAACGCCCGTCGATGAAGGCCTGAGTGCGGAAACTGAGCGTGCGGGCGCGCTCATGCCAGGAAGTCGTGTCGGGAATTGCGTTCATGAGTGCTGCGAGCCTTCAGAAGGTCGGTGGGGTGCAGGCGCTGATGATCTCACACGCCTCACGTCCGACGTTGCGGAAGCGGTGCGGGAGCTGACTGGCGAAATAGTAAGCCTCGCCGGGTCCGAGCACGCGCGCCGCGCCACCCACCGTGAGTTCGATGCGCCCGCGGATCACGACGCCCGCCTCCTCGCCGCGGTGCGCCAGCAATTCCTCGCCGGTAGCGGCGCCGGCCGAGTAGCGCTCGTGCAGCAGCGTCAGCTGCCGCCCGGGGCGCTGCGCCGCCACCAGGCGCAACGAAACATCCCGATTGCCGAGCTCCACCAGATCATCGGCGCTGAAAAAAGCCTGCGGCGTGGCGCTCAGGTCCAGGGTGAAGAACTCAGCGAGCGACATCGGCACCCCGTCGAGCACCTTCTTCAGCGAGCTCACCGAAGGGCTCACGCGGTTCTGTTCGATGAGGGAAATGAGCCCGTTGGTCACCCCGGCACGGCGCGCAAGCTCGCGCTGCGACAGGCCAAACGTGGTTCGGACACTGCGCAGGCGCGCGCCGACGTCGATGCTCATGGTGTTTAGGATTTTAGACAATAGGAGCCAAAATATCGCCCCGGTGGCCGCCTTTGTCCACTTTATTTATCATGCGCCCGACCTCCTACCCGCACCGAGCCCGCCATGCCGAACCCCAGCGCCCCACTGAGCCGATCCGAACTTGAAGCGTTCTGGATGCCGTTCACCTCCAACCGGCAGTTCAAGGCGAAGCCGCGGCTGCTCGCGAAAGCGAGCGGCATGTACTACTGGACTGCCGACGGCCGGCAGATCCTCGATGCGGTCGCGGGGCTGTGGTGTGTCAACGCCGGGCACGGACGCAGAGAGATCACCCAGGCGGTTGCGAGCCAGCTCGAGACCATGGACTACGCGCCACCGTTCCAGATGGGCCACCCGGGAGCGTTCGCGCTGGCGAACGAGTTGGTGAAAATCGCGCCGCACGGACTGCAGCACGTGTTTTTCACCAACTCCGGATCGGAGTCCGTCGATACCGCGCTGAAGATCGCCCTCGCCTGGCACCGCGCGCGCGGCGAGGCCTCGCGCACGCGTCTCATCGGGCGCGAGCGCGGCTATCACGGCGTGGGCTTCGGCGGCATCTCGGTGGGCGGCATTGCGCCGAACCGCAAGGTCTGGTCAGCAGCCCTCCTGCCGGGTGTCGATCACCTGCCGCACACGCATGATCTGGCCAGGAACGCCTTCTCGCGCGGCGCGCCGGCGCACGGGGCGCAGCTGGCCGAGGAGCTCGAGCGACTGGTAGCACTGCATGATGCGTCCAACATCGCCGCGGTGATCGTCGAGCCCATCGCGGGCTCCGCCGGTGTACTGATCCCGCCGCGCGGGTATCTGCAGCGCCTGCGCGAGATCTGCGATCGCCACGGGATTCTGCTGATTTTCGATGAGGTGATCACGGGCTTCGGCCGCACCGGTGCGCCATTTGCGGCCCAGGAGTTTGGCGTCACGCCCGACTTGATCACGCTCGCCAAGGGGCTGACAAACGGCTGCGTGCCGATGGGCGCCGTGCTCGTGAGCCAAGCGGTGCACGAGGCCTTCATGCAGGGCCCGGAAGGCATCGAGCTCTTCCATGGCTACACCTATTCGGCGCATCCGGTGGCGTGCGCGGCGGGGCTCGCCACCTTGGATCTGTATCAGCGTGAAGGGCTGCTGACGCGCGCCAAGTCCCTGGCGAAGCATTGGGAGGACGCCGCCCACGCGCTGCGCGCTCTGCCGCATGTCGCCGACGTCAGGAACTACGGATTGATTCTGGGACTGGAGCTCGAGTCCATTCCCGGCAAAGTCGGCGCGCGCGCCTTCGACGTCTTTATCAAATGCTTCGAGCGCGGCGTTCTGGTGCGCCAGACGGCCGACATCATTGCGCTCTCGCCGCCCCTCATCATCGAGCAGTCGCAGATCGACCAGATCTTCAGCACCCTGAGCGCAGTGCTGCGCGGGCAATAGCAGCGCTCAAGTGAAAGCGCTGCAGCGCCCCGGCGGGCTTTCGGCCTAAGCGTGTGGCTCCTGGCGGTCGCGGCGCACGCGCGCCAGCACCATCCACACCAGCAGCGCGATCACGATGGCGCTGCCCACCAGCATTTCCATTTCCGACATACTGAACTCGCTGCCGCGTGTGGCGGCAACAGTGATGGTTTCCACAATGACCTCCCAAGCTCAAGGAATTCCGACAGACTGGGGCAGCCTCGCACGGCGCGCGCGCGCCGTGAAGCAAGCGCTCGCCGGTCTGCGACGGGCTTCAAGCCGAATGTGTGTTATGTCTGATGGCGCCGGACGCTGCGCCAATCACCCGTGTGCTTCGAAGACCGCGTAGATCTTGGAGCAATCCTCCACGACCTCCCAGGTGCCGGCAAAGCCGGCGGGGACCACGAACGCGTCCCCGGGTCCGAAGCTGCGGCGCTCGCCGGTCGCGCTTTCAATAGTGACGCGCCCGGAAGTCATTACGCACAACTCGTTCTCGGTGTAACGCACGCGCCATTTGCCGCGGGTCGCCGACCACCGGCCGGCAAAGAACTGCTGACTGGCGTCGGTAAAGAAATTCCGCACCAGCAACTCGGGCGTGCCGGCGAGCAGGCGGCCGGAGGGCAGTTCGGACACCTCAGCCTCGACCCGCCCGTCCAGGGGAATGATGGCAGTGCTCACGAACGCGCCGCACAGGTACTCATGCCAGGAAAGTCTAGCGCGAACGCGCGCCGCGGGCGTGCCTTCCCGCGGCGCGCTCTGCTGCCAGGCGCCGCGCGGCCTACTCACGGCGGGCAACCTCGCCGGACCCGGGAAGTTCCAGCCGCACCGTCACGCGGCGGTCGAACGCGTAGCCGTCGAGGTCACCATCTGCGCTGGTCGATGCGCTCTTGCCGTGCGCCTCGATGAGGACGCGCTCCGGGGGAACTCCCGCGCTCATCAGCACCGCCGCGACCCCCTGGGCGCGGCGCAAGGACAGCTCATCGTTGTAGGAATCCGAACCGCGCGGGTCCGCGTAGCCAGCGATCCGCACGCGCGCCTGCGGCATGGCGACTACCAGCGCCCCGAGTTTCAGCAGCGGCGGCATCGCCTGCGTGGCAATCGAGTCATCGTTGGTGCGAAAGCTCACGTCGAGCCCGAGATCGTCAGTCTGCTGCAGCGTCTGATCCAGCTGCGCACCGTGCGCCTGGGCCAGCCGCAGCGAACTGTCGAGCTGCGCGACACTCTGGGTGAGCCGGCTGCGCTCCGCCTCGCTGTGGTCGAGATCGCCTGCCAGCGCTGCAGAGGATTGCGCCTGGCGATGATAGCGATCGCCGAGCAAGGCCCCGGCTGCTGCGCCCAGCATGGCCCCGAGCGGGCCGCCCGCCGCCGCGCCGACCGCCAGGCCGGTCACCGCGCCGAGGTCTGCCTGCTTCGAGCCCGCACCGGGCTCGTCCCCGCAGGCGTACGCCGGCCATACCGCGACGCCGCCCGCCAGTGCAATTCCGAGCGCGCCGGCCCGGAGCCTCGATGTCAATGTAGTCATGTTGCGTCCTCTCGCCTAAGTGCGGAACCACTCGTTCCGGGTTCGGTTACCAGTTGAACGCGCGAGGCGGCGGCCCTGGTGATGCAAAAGCGACGCTGCGGAGATGATTTGTGGCGGAACATGGCGGCGTCATGTGATCGCATATACTGGCGATCTTCGGAACATCGGGATCCCTCATGCTGCATAGCGTTTACCGGCGCCGGCCGCGGCGGACGCCGCTCCCCGCCGTGATTGCGCTTTTCTTCTTGTGCACAGCTGCAGCGCTCACCGCCGCGCGCGCCGCCGAGAGCGCTGCGCCGAACCCGGCAGTGCTGCGCGCCACGCTGGCGAACGGCCTGCGGGTCGTCATCGTGCGCAATGCCTTGGCGCCCGTGGTCGCGACCTCGATGAATTACCTGGTCGGCTCGGACGAAGCGCCCGCCGGCTTCCCCGGAACCGCGCATGCCGAGGAGCACATGATGTTCCGCGGCAGCCCCGGCCTCAGCGCCGACCAGCTTGCTGACATTGGCAGTGTCGTCGGCGGTGATTTCAACGCCAACACGCGCGAGAGTGTCACGCAGTACCTGTTCACGGTGCCGTCCGAGGACCTCGACGTGGCGTTGCACATCGAGGCGCTGCGCATGCGCGCGATGCTCTACTCACCGAAGGAGTGGAGTCATGAGCGTGGCGCGATCGAGCAGGAGGTCGCCCAGGATCTGTCGGAGCCCTCCTATGTGCTGTTTGAGAAGTTGCGCGCCAGGATGTTCGCAGGCACGCCCTACGCGCACACTGCGCTCGGCACCCGGCCGTCGTTCGAAAAAACCACCGCGCGCATGCTGAAGAGCTTCCACGACACCTGGTATGCCCCCAATAACGCCATCCTGGTGATCGCCGGCGACGTTGACCCCACCTCGACACTGAGCGAGGTGAAAGCGCTGTTCGGGGACATCGCGGCGAAGAAACTGCCTCCCAAGCCGCAGGTGCGCCTGCGCCCCGTGCAGCCCCTGTCTTTCACGCTCGACACCGATCGGCCCAGCGGCACGCTGATGATTGCGCTGCGCACCGCAGGTCCGCGCGATACCGACTTCGCCGCGCTCGAGGTGCTTGCGGACGTGCTCAGCAGCCGGCGCTTCGATCTCTATGGCCTGGTACCCCAGGGCAAGGCGATCGCCGCGGAGTTCGCACTCGATCCGCTGCCGCAAGCCGGACTTGCCTACGCGATGCTCTCATTTACCACTGGAGATGATCCCAAGGCGCTCGAGCGCGAGGTGCGCGCGATACTCGCGCGCGTCGCCCGCGAGGGCGTGCCGGCGGAACTCATCGAGGCGGCCAAGCTCCAGGAGCGCAGCGCGGCGCAGTTCCAGCGCAACAACATCGGCGAACTCGCCTCGGTGTGGTCCGAAGCGCTCGCGCTGTACGGCCTGAGCTCTCCGGATGACGATCTGGCGCGCATCGAGCAGGTCACGGTCGCGGACGTCAAGCGGGTCGCGCGCCAGTATCTCGACCTCGATCACGCCGTCACCGGCGTCATGCTGCCGCGCGGCTCAGGTCAGCCGGTGGCCGCACACGGCGGCTTCGGCGGACAGGAGGCGATTTCGCTGGGCGAAGCCCATCCGACGGCGCTGCCCCCCTGGGCGCAAAAGGTTCTGCAGCGACTGGAGGTGCCGCCTTCGACCCTGCACCCGATCGTCAGCACCCTGCCGAATGGACTGACCCTGATCGTGCAGACCGAGGACGTCAGCGATACGGTGGGCGTGTACGGCCACATCCGCAATCGCCCCGAGACCCAAGAGCCCAAGGGCCAGGAAGGAGTCGCGCAGGTGCTCGAGCGGCTGCAGACCTACGGCAGTGAACGGCTCGACCGGGTCGCGTTCCAACAGGCACTGGATGCGATCGGTGCCCGCGAGCACGCCGGAACGGATTTCTCCGTGCAGGCGCTGGCGGAGCACTTCGAGCGCGCGGTCGAGCTGCTGGCCGACAACGAACTGCATCCGGCGCTGCCGAACGCGGCCATGGAAGTCATCCGCGGCCAGGTGGCGTTGGGTGTCGCCGCGCGCAACGCGAGCCCCGGCTTCCTGACACAACGCTCGCTGCGCGCGGCGCTGTTTCCGCCGGATGATCCGAGCCTGCGCATGGCCACGCCCGAGACGGTACAGGCGCTCACGCCGGCGGCGGTGCGCAGCTACTACACGAGCGTGTTCCGGCCCGATCTCACCACCATCGTGGTCATCGGGAAAGTGACCTCGGCAGCAGCGCGGGCGGCCATCGACAGGTATTTCGGCGCCTGGAGCGCGAGCGGTCCCGCGCCCGTCATCGACCTGCCGCCTGCGCCCCCCAACGGACCGGGCACCGTCGCCGTGCCGGATGCCAGCCGTGTGCAGGACCGCGTGGTGCTGGCGCAGAATCTCGCTCTCACGCGCTCCGATCCCGATTACTACGCCTTGCAGTTGGGCAACGCGGTGCTCGGCGGGAGCTTTTATTCGACCCGGCTCAGCATCGATCTGCGCAAGAATTCCGGCCTGGTGTACTCCGTCCAGTCCGTGCTGCAGGCAGGCAGAACGCGCAGCGTCTACCTGGTTGAGTACGCCAGTGACCCGCAAAACGTCGCCAGGGCCGCCAACATGGTCGCGCGCGAGGTCACGGCGATGCAGGGCGCGCCGGCAGGCGCCGACGAGCTCACCCGCGTCAAAGCCTGCCTGCTGCGCCAGCTCCCCCTGAGCGAAGCCGGCGTGGAGCAGATCGCTCGCGGACTGCTGGCACGCAGCGACCTGGGTCTGGCGCTCGATGAGCCCACCACCGCGGCGCAGCGTTACATCGCGCTCGATGCCGCCGCCATACAGAGCGCGTTTCGCAAGTGGCTGCGTCCTCAGGACCTGGTGCGAGTCAGCGAAGGGCCGACGCCGCCCTGAGGCGCGCTCAGCGGCCGTCTCTTGAGGCGCAGACGACGTAATCCAGAGCGGCGACCTCGACATGATAGCTGCCGGGGGCGGTTGCTGCCGCCGGGCACTCACCGAACAGCGACACAAAGGTCCGCGACGCCCCATCGATTTCAATCTGCGCGCTGACCGCAGTCGTGGAGGTATTGAAGGCGATCAGCAGCTCGCGCCCGTTGTCAGGATCGATGCGCGATACGGCGAAGAGGCCTGGTGCAGGACCGTAGCTGCGCACGATCTGCCGCCCGCGCCGCAACGCGGCCTGGGTGCTGCGCAGGTGCGCAAGCGCGGCGATGGCGCGGTAGAGCGGATGCTGGCGGTCGAAGTGATTTGCTCCGGGGCTCACGGCGCTGCCGAGCGGCCGTTCGCTCAGATAGGCGTCGACCTGGCTCGCAAACATGTCCTGGCGCGCGTCCTGGTCACCGCCGCGCCCGGCAAAGCCCTGCTCATCGCCGTAGTAAACGACTGGCACGCCGCGCAACGTGAACAGCATGGCGTGGGCCAACACCACGCGCTTGAGAGTCTCGGCTTCGGAGACTTCAGGCCGCAGCGCGCGCACGAAATACGCGAATCGACCATTGTCGTGGTTGCTGATGAAGGTTGGAAGCTGCAGTGCCGCGGCGGCCCCGCCCTCATAGAGCGCGTCGTCTTCGAACAGGCGCGCCAGCACTTCGGTGCCCGCCGCGCCGGCGACCGTCTGGCGCAGCGCCGCGGCGAAGGCGAAATCCAGCACCGCCGGCAGCTTATCGACGCGCGTATGCGCGGCCAGCAGTCCCGGATCAACATCCGAGGTGCTCACCTCCCCGAAGATGTGGAAATTGGGAATCCCGCGTGCGCGCGCGCGCGCCAGCATGGCCGGCACGAATTCCTGCCAGAACTCCGGATTGACGTGCTTGGCGGTGTCGATGCGGAAACCGTCGATTCCGTACTCATCGATCCACTTGCCGTAGATCTCGATGAACCCCTGCACCACACGCGGGTTCTCGGTCATGAGGTCATCGAGTCCGGAGAAATCACCGAATGTCGAGCTCTCGCCCGTGAACGTGGAGTTGCCGCGGTTGTGATAGTAGATCGGATCGTTGAGCCACTCCGGCACCTTGAGGTGCTCCCGACCGCGCGGCACGTACGGCGTATAGGCGTAGTCGGGGCGCGTGAGCCGGGCGAAGTTCTCGGCCGTCTGATGCTGCGCGTCATCCCCCAGGAATCCACTGTTGATCGGCTCACCGTGCAGCCCGCCGTGTCTCTGGTAGGGGTAATCGGCGCGTGAGCGATAGGGACAGGTCCGGGTCGGGCATTCGCGATAGGCGATCACGTCCGCCGTGTGATTGACCACGATGTCCAGGTACAGCTTCATGCCGCGTCCGTGCACGGCTTCCACCAGCGCGCGGAAATCCTGGTTGGTGCCGAAGTGCGGATCGACGCGGGTGAAATCCGTGATCCAGTAACCGTGGTAGCCGGCCGATTCCGCTCCCGCAGCGCCCTGCACGGGTTTGTTCTGGAAGACCGGCGCCACCCAGACCGCGGTCGCACCGAGCCCCTGGATGTAGTCGAGCCGCGAGATCAGGCCCTTGAGATCTCCGCCGTGATAGAAAGCCTTGTCGCTGGGATCGAAACCGGTAGTCAGCCGTCCGCCAGACAGCCCACCGCGATCATTCGAAGCGTCTCCGTTCTCGAACCGGTCGGGCAGCAGGAAGTAGACGACCTCATCCTGCGGCGGACGATCGCGGAACGCCGCGGCGCCGCCGACATCCGGGGCCGCGACCGCCGCCAGCGCCGCAGGCGCGGTGGCCAGGCGGATCGTCGCCAGCAGCAGCAACAGCGCTGTACGGATGGTCATATGGTTGTCGGGGCCGGGTGAGGCCTTCAGCAAAGAGGCGACCCCGCCGCTTAGGCTCGGCGGGGGTCTAAGGGAGCGATCAGTGAATCACTCTATGCGATAGTTGATTCCAAACAGGAACTGCCGCCCGTACAGCTGGAAGTCGATCTGCTGCGACTCGGAGCGCTGGTAAGCGATGTAGGGCGAATTGAACATGTTGTTGATCTGGAACAGCAGCGAGAGTCCGTGGAGGCGGTCGCCGAACTCGTAGCCGGTCTGAAAATCGGTGATCTGGTCACCATGGACGAACTTGAACGCACGGTCGTTCGCGAAGTTCGTGACCTCGCCGATGTACTTGGAGCGCGCGCGCGTTGAGATGCGCGCGGAGAAGCCCGCATTCTCGTAGTAGAAGGTAGCGCTCCACACGGTCTTGGACAGTCCCGGCAGCGGTATGTTGCCGAGATTGTTGCCCGAGATGACGTTGGTGCCGCCGGCATCCTGAACCGTGATGTTGCTGTCGGTCTGCGCAAGACTCAGGATCGTACCGAAGTTGCGCAACGCGTCGGAGATCATGTCGCCCGGGAGCGATGCGGTCAGCTCGATGCCCTTCAGGTTGCCGCCCTGGCCGTTCACCGGCCCCGACAGCAGTCCGATGTTGCTCTGCGGCGGGCAGGGCGGGCCAACCGGGCAGGTGATGCTCGCTGGCAGCGTCGACAAGAACGTGCCGAAGTCGTGAGGGTTGGTTTCGTTGAAGATGTAGCTCTTCAGCTTCTTGTAGAAAAGCGCCCCCGAAACGTACGCCTTGCCGCTGAAATACTTCTCGTACGACAGATCCGCGGCATCGGCGCGCCACGGGTCGAGCCTGGGATTGCCGGTGCTGCCGCTGGGGTGCAGCACCCCGCCGCTGATGGTGGTCCCGATCTCCTGAGACGCCTTGAGCTGATCCATGCGCGCACGCGCTACTTCCTTCGCCAGACCAAGGCGTACCGCCTGCTGCTCGGGCAGCGCGAACACCAGGTTGATCTCCGGCAGCACGTCCGTGTACTTCTTGCCGTCGGTGAAGGGAGTGACCGCGTTGGTCGCCGAGTTGTGGAAGAATGAATTGGAACTCTGATCGGTGCCGATGACCTGCAGGCCGACATTACCTTTAAGCGTCACGCTCGATGACAGCACGTGGTTCAAGTCACCGCGGATGTAGGAGGTGGTCAGCTTCTCCTTGACGGTCCACCATTTGCCGATGAGGTACGAGAGGGTCGTGGGATCGCCGTATACGATTGGCTTGTAGTACGCAGCCATGACCGCCGGCACATCCCACGCCAGCACCGAGGGTGCTCCTGCGTACGACAGGTTGGTCGGCGACAGCAGGTACTGGGGCGCGATCTGGGTGAACCCGCCCGAAATCGTCGACAGGCCGGACTCAGGTGACTTCTTGTCCTTGGAACGATCCGCGTAGTTGACGCCGAACGCAACCGAATCGAACCAGCCCGTCAGCTCGCGCGACAGATCGATCCGTGCAGACTTGAGCTCGTCCTGAATGTGCGGCTTCTTGACATAGCCCGTCCCATAGATCGTTGGGCCAAGCTGCACCTGGGTCGGGTCGGTGTAGTTTCGCCGGAAAGTGAGCGAGGGCATCGATGTGCCGTACAGCGCGAACTGACCGGTGTCGTACTGGTTCACCGGTGCTCCCGGGGGCTGGCCAGTGAGCGGTACGTACTCGGCATTGTTCTCGGGCTGGAACTGATCGCGCGTGGCGCGCGAATAGCTCACGTCGCCCGCCAGCGACCAGGCGCCACCCGACCACTTGTTGTTCCAGCCGGTCGCGAAAATCTTGTCGTCGGTGATGAACTGGAAGTTGCGCACCAGCGGCAGAACCGTGCTCAGCGTGCCGGCCACAGTGGAGTTCTCCCTGATGGTCGGGTTGGTGATCCCGAACAACGTGCCGGCCGGGAATGTCCCATCGCAACATGGCGCCGGGTAGCCGCTCGTATTCACCTCGATGCTGCGAGCGTTGTCCTTCTCGTGACTCTTGGTGTAGTAGAGATCGAGTATGCTGGTGAAGGAATCGACCGGCCGCCACTCGAGCGCGGCCATGGCTCCGTCACGGGTGTTGGTCCCCATATCGGTACGCACCTTCATGCCGTTGGTGGTGAACACACCCGCGCCGTTCGGACCCCAGGGCTCGTAGGTTCCGAATCCCTCGGTCGCCAGCGGGGAATTGAGGCGCGCAATGCCGAAAGTGACACCGAGCTGGTGGTCCATGAACTGATCGATGTACGAGAAGCTGGCGCGGTACCCCTTGTCGGTCGAGTCCGCCCCCAGGCCACTGTCTGAATTGCGCTCGCCGCGTACGTTGAAGGCCAGGGCGCGCTTGCCGAATTCGAGCGGTCGAGCGGTCCGCAGGTCGATCGTTCCGGCGAGGCCCTGACCTATCAGGTGCGCGTCCGGCGTCTTGTAAACCACGACGGAGCTCAGCAGTTCCGACGGGTACTGGTCATATTCAATGCTGCGGTTGTCGCCGGTGCTCACCTGCTCGCGGCCGTTCAGCAGCGTGGTGGTGAAGCCGGGATCCGTGCCGCGCAGGCTGATCGCCGAAGCACGGCCTTCAGCTCGCTGGGAGGTCAGTCCCGGCAGGCGCGCGATCGACTCGGCGATACTGGTGTCGGGCAGTTTGCCGATGTCTTCGGCGGAGATTGCCTCGACGATGCTGCCCGAGTTCTCCTTCAGCTTGATCGCATCCTCGATACCGCGGCGGATGCCAGTGACGACGACTTCCTGCACTGGCTCGCCCGCAGCAGGAGCATCCTGCGCGGCGACCGGCATGGCGAAAGTGATCACAAGCGGCGCCCACGACATGGGCAACGAGAGCACGGCGCACAGCGCGGTGCGGACGGTAACAGTCGGCATCTGGTGACTCCCCCTGGCAATTCGTCGCGACAAATGCACGACCCGCGCGCGTTATGGGTCGCGCCTATCCGGGCC